>CAVAON010000020.1:0-28941 GCA_963590215.1 Anaerovoracaceae bacterium
GACTTGTATTATATATGATTTTTTCACAGAATATTGCCCGAAAACAAATATTCAGGCTTAATCCTGATGAGAAGAAATTCGTCAGCTCCTCACTCAAAAAACAAATGGATGCGATATCTTCAGGCACATATGAATTTGTAAACAAAGAAGCTGATGAGTGGAAGGATATGATTAGGCTCAACCAGAGATATGATAGTGCATACTTTACTCAAAACAATTCAGTAGAGCTTTTTACAGACGGCAGAGAAAAATTTGAAAGCCTGATTAAAGACATCAAAGCAGCCAAAAAAAGCATCAACATTGAATACTATATTATCAAATGGGACAAGGTAGGGCTAAGGCTGCTCAAAGCCCTTGAAGAGAAAGCAAAAGAAGGCGTTGAGGTAAGACTGCTTATGGATGCATTAGGCTGCAGACAGCTTACAAACAGCAGAATACAGCCTCTCATAGATGCAGGAGCAAAATGCGCATATTTTTTCAGGCCCAGGATGAAGATATTTCTTATGAAGCTCAATTACAGAAATCATCGTAAGCTTGTTGTTATAGACAATAATATCGGATATATAGGCGGATTTAATATAGCAAGAGAGTATCTCAGCTTCAAGGAAAAATTCGGATACTGGAGAGATACACATGTCAGAATCAAAGGCGGAGCAGTTCGTGATATTAATGCCAGATTCATACTTGACTGGAGATTCGCCTCAAAGGAAAACCTTGATTTTTCATCAATATTTCATGAGGAGCTTGATACGACAGGTACATCAGGAATACAGATAGTAACCTCAGGACCGGACAGCGAAAAACAGGAAGTAAAGCGTGCATATATGAAGATGATTGTATCTGCAAAAAAAAGCATATATCTGCAGACACCGTATTTTGTGCCGGATGCGAGTATTATAGAGTCTCTCAAAGTTGCGGCGCTTTCGGGTATAGATGTAAGGGTTATGATACCATGTATGCCGGATCATATATTTGTATACTGGGCCACTTATTCCTATGTTGGAGAGCTGATTCGTTCCGGAGTGAAGGTATATATATATGACAATGGATTCTTGCATTCCAAAACACTTGTTGTAGACGGTCAGGTTGCAAGTGTAGGTTCTGCAAATTTTGACAAAAGAAGCTTTTCGCTCAATTTTGAAGCAAATGCAATTATATATGACAGGAATATTGCATGCGAGATGGAAGCTGCTTTTGAAAAAGATATTATTTTATGTCATCAGCTCACACAGGAACTGTATAACCAGAGATCGTTTGTCATTAAATTCAAGGAGTCAATATCAAGGCTTCTGACAAATATATTATAAATTTTAATGAAAGAGGTTTGAACATTGAAGAGAAGAATTGACCCGTCGATTATAATTATTCTGGCAATCATGCTCTATCTGAACTATAGAAGCGGCGCATTTTCAAATCCAAGAGAATGGATTACAAGCATGCTTATAATGCTGCCGGGAATTATAGTTGGGATTTCATTTCATGAATTTGCCCATGGGCTTGTATCATACAAGCTGGGAGACCCTACGCCTAAAATACAGGGAAGGCTTACGATAAACCCGATGGCTCATTTGGAGCCCATGGGATTTATAGCGTTATTGCTTTGCGGTTTTGGCTGGGGTGTGCCTGTGTCGATAGACCCGACGTACTATAAACATAAGAGAAGAGATGAATTCCTGGTATCACTGGCAGGTGTCGTTATGAATCTTATTATTGCTGTAGTGTTTGCTTTTTTTATAAGGCTTTTGCTTGCAGCAGGCATAGGAGAAGGTGAGCTTGGCGACATACTGATAAGAATTTTTGTACAGGTTGCAGTAATCAACCTGGTACTCATGATATTTAATCTGATTCCGGTGCCGCCACTTGACGGCTTTGGAATCATTACACAGATTTTCAATCTGAGAAAATACGAATGGTATTACAAAGTATATAACAACGGATTTTATATACTCCTTATCCTTATACTGTTTGGCGTTACAGACAGAATTCTGTCACCAGCTGTAAGTGCGATTTGGGGCGTACTTTGTAAATACATTATAGGTATATATTAAGTATGGAGGATTAAGATGGAATATAGACAGCAGGTATATGACTTTGCAGAAAAATATATAGAATATTTTCTTGATATACGCACCACCAAAGATGATCTGGAGGAGGCAGGCTTTGGCAATGCATGCTTTAATCTGGGCTTTGGCGCAGACGGAGGTCGCAAATTCATAGTAATGTGTCATGACAGCAATGCCTTTGATGATACAGATGATCTTGCAAAGGTCATTGACAGAGTAGACAACATCAATGTATTAGGCTCTGCAATTTCTGCCAAGTGGGATATGGCGAAGACGCTTGACGAGCATACGCGTATATGGATAAGCATAGCTCTCAGGAGGCTAAAGGAAATGACTGAGGAAAAAGAGCCTATGACGGTTCAGGAGCTCAGTGCGCTTCTTGCAGAGAAACGGGAGGAAATTCTCGAAAAAACAGAGGTCAACACATGGGAGATTGACCTATGGATACATGACCCGATTCAGATTGTAAATATGGATTCGGGCATTGCATATGATGTTTCAAGAGTGACAGGCATCACTATAGACGATATTCTTGATGCAGTTGCAAGGGAGCAGATGATGTCGATGATGTTCTGATATTGTGAATCCTTGTGCTAAAACCAGAGAAGACAGCAATGCAGGGCAGATATAACAGGGAGCCTTACATAAAGGAGCGAGGGTATATGTTTGCAGGGAAAATTAAAAAATTTATATGCAGACTGATTGCTCTCGCTCTCATTGTCTGTATAATTGGGGCGGTGTTTTACGGCTATAAGGGCTATGAGATGTACAGAGAGGCTGTTTCAAAAACGCCCATAAGCAGTATTGCAGAGGATATATATTCAAAGGAGCATTTTACAGAATATGAAAGCCTGCCGCAGATTTATATAGATGCGGTGATAGCGGCGGAGGACAAAAGGTTTTTCAGACACAAAGGCATAGATCCTCTTGCCATAGCAAGGGCTGCATTTAACGATATTATAGCGGGGGCTTTTGTAGAGGGTGGAAGCACCATACCGCAGCAGCTTGCCAAAAATGAACTGTTTACACAGGATAAAAAAATAGAGCGTAAATTTGCAGATGCCATCGGAGCTCTTGCTATAGAGCGGCAGTACAGCAAAAAACAGATATTTGAGATGTATGTGAATTCCATATATTTCGGCAGCGGATATTACGGGATTTATGATGCAGCAATGGGATACTTCGGCAAAACCCCTGAGCAGCTTGACGACTATGAGGCAGTAATGCTTGCAGGACTTCCCAATGCTCCGTCAAACTATTCCCCGGACAGTAATACGGAGCTTGCCGAAAAAAGAATGTCTGTGGTTTTAAAAAGAATGGTGAAGTGCCATAAGATAACTCAGGAGGAGGCGGAGGAAATACAAAATAAATCCCCGTTTTAGCCTCCCTGTAATTAATTTATTTACCCAGCAGTCTTGCTATGACTGGACGTTTTACCTCCATAGCTCCTTTGGGACAGAACTCCTGACAGCAGAAGCAGTATATACATTTGCTTCCGTCTATAACCGGCAGACTGTTTTTCATTTCTATTGCCTTTGCGGGGCATATTTTGAAGCACTCACCGCAGCCTATGCATTTTTGTTTTGTAAGAGCAGGCTTTGAGCACATACATTTTCTGATTATCCCCGATATTAAGCTGCCGCTGTCGCCGAATGTGATGCTTTTGCGGGGAATCAGCTCGAAATCATCGATGATAAACTCCTTGATATCGGTATCTGTTATTACCTGCTGTGCTTTTTCCGGAGCAAGCCCTCTCTCATAGGCACGTTTAAGAGTAGGCACATTATCCGTTTCAAGCCCTATAATTTTCGCACATACAAGATCCAGCTTGTATGGATTTTCTGATGCGGCAATAAGCCCTATATCCCTCGGTGTGCCGGAGGTAGGACCATTGCCCTCCATTCCTGTTACAGCATCGCAGATGCAAAGGTCAGGTCTGAAGCTTTCGTTCAGATCTATCAGCATATCGGCAAAATCATTGTGGTCAGGGAACCTGAAATGAAACTCAGGTTTGAGCGTGCCGGGAATTATACCGAACATATTCTTCACTGCATTGGACATGCCCATCATGCCGTGAGTTTTGAGCTTGCACAGATTGATTATGACATCGGCATCGTCAAGGTATGAAGTATATGCAAATTCCTTTGCACACAGAGCGCTATCTGATTGATGTACAGATTGGGAAAAATTCCTGTTAAGGGCTGCTCCTTCGATATTGTTCATACCTGTAGCCTTGTATACCCTGTCTACATATATAGAATTAAAAAGTCCTCCGGGACTGTCACCTACAGTTACCCTTGCACCTTTTTCATTCAGTATTCTGATGAGAGCGTTCAGTACGGCAGGGTGAGTGGTTGCTGCTCTGTCTGGTGACAGAAACGATACCAGATTAGCCTTTATAACTACTCTGGTGCCCTCCGTTATATAGCTGAGGTCTGTTATGGCATTAATTGCTTTTATTAATGCGGCTTCAACCTCTTTATCGTTATAGCTTGTGCATTTTGCAAGCGAAACTTCGACGGTCATGTGTAATCTCCTGATAATATGATAATTAATTATATCAGAAAAATTGTGTTTGTTACAGTTAGCGATAGAAATTACAGCTGTTAAATGATAAAATATATTAAGTGTATAAATGGAGGTTTTTATGGCTAAGGTTAAAGGAGAGCTGTGTCTGTTTCTTGCGGCGCTTATATGGGGCTCTGCTTTTGTATTTCAAAAAATGGGGATGGACTTTATCGGTCCGCTTACTTTCGGATTTTTCAGATTTACTCTGGGAGCACTGGTACTGCTGCCATTTATATTTATCTGGGATAGAATCAAAAAGAAACGGAATGAAGCTGTTACGGGATTTAGAGACAAAGTATTGTTAAAGGGGAGCATTCTTTGCGGAATTGCAAATTTTGTTGCGGGATCGCTTCAACAGATAGGCATAGTATA
This sequence comes from Anaerovoracaceae bacterium, assembly GCA_963590215.1. Lineage (GTDB taxonomy): Bacteria > Bacillota > Clostridia > Peptostreptococcales > Anaerovoracaceae > UMGS973. The sequence continues at coordinate 5,004 of CAVAON010000020.1, forward strand.
TACAACTGCCGGCAAAGCGGGATTTATCACTTCACTCGATATTGTAATAGTACCTATATTGCTCATATTCCTTAAACAAAAGGTAAGTCCTGCCGTCTGGGGAGGAGTTGCTACGGCGAGTGTGGGACTTTATCTGCTTTGTATAACAGATGGCTTTTCAATAGCTATGGGAGACAGTTTTGTTATTGCGTGTGCATTTGCATATTCTGCACAGATACTCCTCATAGATTATTTTGCAGGCAGGACAGATCCTATCAAGCTTTCATGTCTTCAGTTTCTACTGGCGGGGATTTTGTCAGGGATAGTTGCTTTACCGTTTGAGACTATAGATTTCAGCGCAATCTTAGAGTGCAGCATGCCTATACTTTATACAGCGATACTTGAAGTTGGAGCTGCATTTACTTTACAGATAATGGGTCAAAAATATGTGCAGGCTTCTGTTGCCGCAATTATAATGAGCCTCGAATCTGTGTTTTCTGTAGTATTTGGAGCATTGGTACTGCATGAAACTATGTCCGGAAGGGAACTGACAGGTTGTGCCCTGATGTTTGCAGCATTTACGATTGCTCAAACAGACGAAATTAAAGGATTGATTTTCAAAAGGAAGGGAAATGATTAACTTGACTGAAATAAACAAAAGAATATACAGAGAACTTAATGGACCTAAAATGACAGAAAAACAGATTGGAATGTATCTTGAAAGAATTGAAATGGATAAGCCGGAAATTGCTGACCTGGAGTATTTGACCAGGCTGCAATTTGCAAATGCGAGCCATATTCCGTATGAAAATCTTGACATGCTGGCAGGCAAAGAAATTTCTCTTGACAGAGAGCATCTGTTTGAAAAAATAATACTAAACAAACGGGGAGGAGTGTGTTCTGAAACCAACACCCTGTACAACTGGCTTCTTGAAAGTCTGGGTTATGACACAGTAAGCTACAATTCGCGGATTATAGCTAAGGCAAATCCGGTGCAAATGACAGGACACAGAGTAATTGGCGTTAATATAGATGGCGTTTCATATATAACTGATGTGGGAGTAAACTATGAGCATCACAGAATACCGCTGAAGCTTGAAAACGGCCTTGTGCAAAACGACGGAATATGCGATTACAAGCTTGAAAAAGACGATTTCTTTGGCTGGATACTGTGGCAGCAGAGACCGGGAACTGAATGGAGAAAAAAACTGGGCTTTACGGAAAATCCCAATATTGACCTTGACTACATACAGGCTCTATATATGGCGATACATCACGAGGGCTCCAAATTCAACAAAACCGCGAAGATATCACAATACATAGATGGTAAATTTTTTGCAATCCGTGAACGGGAATTATTTGTAGAGCATATGGGAATACCTGAATCAATATGCTCTCTTAAAAGCAAGGAAGAAGAAAAACAAAAAGTCAGAGAAGTATTCGGACTTGATGTTGAATATTAGGATGAATATGTTAAACCTGCAACGACAACGCATTCATAGCTTAGCCGGGATGAACTTAAAGACCGGGGAATCAAGGCTAACGCCATCAGGCTTTCAATAGGTACAGAGCATATTGACGATATAACCCGCAGATTTTGAGGGCAGATTGCTGCCGTAAAACAGTTGACAGTATGAGGCTTGAAAGATATAATAGAATGTGTTCGGAGGACTTTTAGTCGTAACTAATATGTCGGATAAGAAACCAGTGAGCTGGATTTTCTTGTCCGTTTTTTTATTGAGGTTTACATGAAACAGACATCGCTTATAGAAGGTAATATTTTCAGTTCATTGGTGAGATTTGCGCTGCCAGTGCTTTTTACACTTTTTCTGCAGGCACTTTACGGTGCAGTTGATCTGCTGGTTGTGGGACAATTTGCACAGACGGCAGATGTATCGGGGGTTGCAACGGGCAGTATGCTGCTGCAGACGGTAACAGGTCTTATCGTTGGACTATCCATGGGAATAACTGTACTTGTGGGCAAGAAAATAGGTGAGGGAAACAGTAGAGAGGCAGGCAGAGCTGTGGGAAGCGGCATCTGTATATTTGCAGTATTTGCAGTTATCTTGACTGTGCTACTTGTAGCAGGTGCAGGTGTTTTGTCACATATTATGCAGGCGCCGGAGGAAGCTTATTTGCAGACTGCAGCATATATAAGGATCTGCGGTGCAGGCATTGTTTTTATTGTGGGATATAATGTTCTTGGCAGTATATTCAGGGGAATAGGTGATTCAAAGACACCACTTATTACAGTTGTGATTGCATGCTTTGCAAATATTGTACTGGATTTGCTGTTTGTCGCTGTATTTGGAATGGGAGCTGCAGGTGCTGCATTTGCAACTGTGTTGTCACAGGGAATAAGTGTTGCAGCATCTCTTCTGATTATACGCAAAAAACAGCTCCCCTTTGAACTTACAAGAGCAGATTTTAAATTTGACAAAGGGATGATACTTACTGAACTAAAGCTTGGAGTGCCCATTGCGCTGCAGGATCTGCTGGTGGGAATATCTTTCCTCATAATTCAGATGGTTGTAAACACTATGGGAGTTACTGCATCGGCAGGCGTGGGCGTTGCAGAAAAAATATGCGTATTTATAATGCTGGTGCCGTCTGCATACATGCAGTCAATGTCAGCCTTTGTTGCTCAGAATATGGGAGCAGGGAAGCCTCAGAGAGCAGATAGAGCACTCTGGTACGGTATAATCACAGCGGTTATCATAGGCATATTCATGGGCTATGCTGCGTTTTTCCACGGTGATATTATGGGAACCGTGTTTTCAAAGGATGCGGCTGTTATTATAGCCTCTCACCAGTATCTCAAGGCTTATGCAATAGATTGTGTGTTTACGCCTTTCCTGTTCTGCTTTGTAGGATACTTTAACGGTTGTGAAAGAACCCTATTTGTAATGCTGCAGGGAATAATAGGAGCCTTTGGAATAAGAGTGCCGGTAGTATTTATTATAAGCAGTCTGGCGGGCACAAATCTGTTTCATATAGGACTTGCAACGCCTTGCTCTACAGTAGTGCAGATCACCATGTGCCTTATTATGTACAGATATATAAGGAAGAGGAGAAAAGTACAGGAAAAATCAGAAGAAACAATATAGCTATATGAAAAAATCTCCCGCATGCGTCAGGATATCATCTGAAGCGTGGGTGATTTTATTTCGACATTTCGACAGTTTAAGAATATATATTCAGAATATATATTCTTAAAAACGAAAATGTGGTATAATGATTGTGTTGTCACCCCTATATAGATAACGGAAGGGGGAACGGTATGGATTACATATTCACTATAGCTATGACTGTCGCAGCGCAGGTGATAGCATATTTCCTGTGCAAATGGCTAGACAGTCATACGAAGAAAGACAACTAGCCTAAACAAAAACCCTGAAGCAGCATCTTCAGGGTTTTTATATTGGTATGAACAAAACATATTCACTATTTGTGTTCAACTGTATTATACAATATGTGTACGCTACCTGTCAATGATAACAGATATGGCTATTTTGACAGTCTCTTAACCATATAATCATTTGCATTGTTTTCAAAAGTGTCATCAAGCGGCTCAAAATCAAAGCTTGTGTACTTCTGACTGAGCGCGGTTTTTAATATAAAATCTGCAAGCTGAGGATTTTTTGGAAGTACAGGACCGTGACTGTATGTTCCGAAAACATTGTTGTATCTGACACCTTCGGTCTTGTCTTCACCGTTGTTGCCATAGCCTGAAAGTATGGTTCCGAGAGGGGAAACTCCTGAACCAAGGAAGGTCTTGCCGCTGTGGTTTTCAAAGCCGACAACAGTGCTGCCGCCGCTTTCGTCACCGCATTTATACATAAAATTGCCAATCATTCTGTCTTTGGCACCAATTGTATAATAATCTATAGCGCCTATGAAATCGCACATCTGACCGTCCCAAGTCCTGTAGTAGCTACCCAGCATCTGATATCCGCCGCAGATGGTAAGAAATGTTTTGCCGTCTGCAACTGCAGCTTTGATCTCGTCTGCCTTACCGCCTGCAAGATCTTCAAGCAGTATTTCCTGTTCAAAGTCCTGTCCGCCGCCGATAAAGAATATATCAAAATCGGTGAATTTAGCGCTTTCGCCTATGGATACTTCTGTGACGCTGCAGTCTATATTGCGCCATCCAAGACGCTTTTTCATACATATTATATTGCCTTGATCCCCGTACAGATTGAGAATGTCGGGATAAAGGTGGCATATTTTGAGTTCCATTAAATCTCCTTATTTCCAGTAGTCTTTAAGACCGTATCTTTTGCTTATTTTTTCCCTTAAATCAAGCATTGCAGTATATGTCGGCATTATATAGCAAGGGTGCTCCTGCTGCTCTATTGCATCAATGAGCCTGTCATAATCCTTAATCACATGAAGCTTGCCTGTATCAAAGCCTGCATATTTGAATCTCAGAGCCATATCGTCTGCTCTTTTGCCGGATATGAATATATCAGTAAGCATATCATCACACTCTAAAAGCCCCTCGAAATTAACGTCCCATATCCATGATATATCCGTACCGTCTGCATAATTGTCATTGAGACATACAGTGAAAGCTGACGGTGTATCAAGGTTTGCAAGGAAGTTAAGCACCTGGTTGCAGCCTGCAGGATTTTTGATAAGAATCATCTGAACATCGTTTCCATTCATTTCGAATCTTTCCATTCTGCCGAAGCCGCATTCAAAATCTGAAAGTGCAGATACCGCTGATTCAGATGAAAATCCGGCAGCAGCTGCTATAGTCATGACCCCTGCCGCGTTATATATGTTGTAGCCGCCGGGCAGATTGATATCAACTGTCATATCCATGCCGGCCACATTCATTACAACCTTTGAAGAAGCCTCGTCTGTTGAGATAATCTCAGTAACCGCAACAGACGGAGCAGGTCTTTTGTAGCCGCATTTTGGACAGTAATATCCTCCGAGATGACCGTAAGTCCTGTATTCATATTTATATTCTGTTTTGCATCTGATGCAGTATGGAGCATCTGACACCTCTGCAACCATCTCTTTGTATATAGGTACGTTCACACCGAAGAAAACAACCTTGTTCGGAATATCATCTTTGAGTGAAGCCGAAAGAGAACAGTCACCGTTAATGCATACTATCGCCTCCGGTGAGCGTTCAAGTCCAATCCTTATATTATTGAGTGTATGGGTTATTTCACCATACCGGTCGAGCTGATCTCTGAATACATTTGTAACAAGTACATATTTAGGATTTGTATAAAGCCCTACCATCTTGAATGCAGCCTCATCAGCCTCAATGAGTGCATAATCACAGCTCATTTTGCCTGTAAGGCTTGCGTTTGCGGCGAATTCCGCAGTAATGCCGCTGAGTAGATTTGCTCCGGACTTGTTGGCTATATATGAGCAGCCGTTGTTTATAAGGCACTGCTCAAGCATTCTTGAGCTTGTGGTTTTGCCGTTGGTTCCGGTAACAATCAGAGTGGTGACGTCTTTTGCGAGATATTTTAAAAGGTTAGGACAGATTTTGAGAGCCAGTCTGCCTGGCATATCGGTACCGCCTCTGCCCATCAGGCGTATTAAGTTTCTTGACAGTTTGCATACTGCAACTGATAATATAATTTTTAATTTGTTCATAACAAAAAACATTATAACTCTCGAATATGTTAAAAGCAATAGTGGAAAAGTAATTAAAAAAGTGATATACTATGACAGAGTCCGGCATTCCGGACGGTATATTTTTTAGAAAACATTAATTGTTAAAATACAGGAGGAAATTATGGCAGATTGCACACATAACTGCGAAAGTTGCGGCAGCAACTGTGAAGAGAGAACTGATTTCATGGAAGAACCACTCGAATCAACACATGTCAAAAAAGTTATAGGCGTAGTAAGCGGCAAAGGGGGAGTAGGTAAATCCTCGGTAACTTCAATGCTTGCTGTTGCAATGAATCGTGAAGGCTATGAAGTAGCTGTAATGGACGCTGATATTACAGGTCCATCGATACCTAGAACCTTTGGAATAATAGCAAAGGCACAGGCAGATGATGAAGGTATCATTCCTGTTGCGACTAAAACAGGAATTAAAACAATGTCAATAAATCTGCTGCTCGAAAACGACAGCGATCCGGTAGTATGGAGAGGCCCTGTGATTGGAGGTGCTGTCAAGCAGTTCTGGACTGATGTTGTATGGGGAGATGTTGACTTTATGTTTGTTGATATGCCTCCGGGAACAGGGGATGTGGCACTCACAGTGTTCCAGTCACTTCCCGTTGATGGCATTATAGTTGTTACAACACCTCAGGACATGGTATCTATGATAGTCGAAAAAGCAGCCAAGATGGCTGAGATGATGAATGTGCCTATTCTTGCAATGGTTGAGAATATGTCATATTATGAATGCCCTGACTGCGGCAAACAGCATGCAATATTCGGCATCAGCAACATAGAAACCGTATCAGTTAAATACGGAGTTGAAACAATAGCGAAGCTCCCTATAAACCCTAAAGTTGCAGCGGCCTGCGACAGAGGTATGATGGAGCTCGCTGATGTTGAAGCTTTAAGACCTGTAGTTGATATGCTCGAAAAGCTTGACGGCATGGATCCTGAGCCTTGTGATGGCACATGTGAAAGCTGCGCAAGCCCATGTGCTGCACCATCAGAGGAAGGCCCGGCTTATGAGGATGGAATAGGCAAAATAGCAGTCCCATACGAAAACGGTCAGGTCTGTGAGCACTTCGGACATGCACCTCAATTCAAAATATACAAATTAAAAGGTCTTGAAGTTATAGGGTCGGAGGTTATAGACAATGATTCTGCGAACGGTCATGCGGGAGCAGTGGATGTTTTGTGGAAAAACGGAATAGAAATAGTTATCTGCGGCAATATTGGAGACACGGCGGCCGAAATGCTGGCTGCTGCCGGAATCATGTATTTCCCTGGAGTTAAAGGAGATGCCGATAAGGTTATTTCAGAATTTGTAAACGGGACTCTTGAATATGACTTTGCCGATGGCGGCTGCGGAGGACATGATGGCAGCTGCGGAGGCGGAGGAAATGCTGGCTGTGGCGGCTGCTGCAGCGGTTGCTGTTAAAAATATTACGGCCTGCACTTCAAGACAGAGTGCAGGCTTTGTTTGTATGACAGGGAGGAGATGAGCATATGAGACTGTTCATAGCCATAAATTTGACTGATGGCATTAAAGAGGAGCTCGAAAACAACATAGAGGATCTCAAAGATGAGGCCAAAAGGGGCAATTTCTCGCTTATAGATAATCTGCATCTTACCCTTGCGTTTATAGGGGAGATTGACAAAAGAAATCTGCAGACAGTAAAAGATGCCATGATTTATGCAGTATCTAATTTTGAGCATGGACCTTTTGAAATATCGCTGGGGAATTTCGGCAGATTTAAAGGCAGAAGAGGCGGAGAGTATTTGTACTGGAGAGGTCTGGCGGATTCAAAGGAACTAAATGTGCTTCAGAGAAGTATTGTAAGGCAACTTGCATATCTTGATATTCCAGTAGATGAAAAGCCGTTCACGCCTCATATAACGCTGGCGCGTAGTTGCGTGCTTTATGAAGATTTTGATGAAGAATATTACTGTGATGGGTTGCTTGACGAGAGCATGACGGTAAAATCAATAGAGCTGATGGAGTCAGAAGTTATAAACGGAAGGACTGTGTATACCACAAGATATAGTCTTAACATATAGGGGAAGCGTTAAAACCTCGTCTTTTTATGTGAAATTTGAGTGAAATATCCGCGTCTTCATTGACTTTTGCCACAATTGAGACTAAAATTGTACCTGTGCAAAGGAGAATGATGACTTATGGACATTAAAAATTTCTTTAAAAACAAAAAAGTGAAAACAGGCGTTGGAGTTACCCTTGGTGCAATTGTAATTGCGACTGGTACTTTGGTAGCGCTCAATGTTACACAGCCTTATGCAATAACAGCAAACGGTGATGTTGTAGAAGAGCCGTGGGATGTGACAATAGACGGAGAGACTGTATGCATGGCTGCTTCTGAAGAAGAAGCAAATCAGCTCATAGAGGATATAACCAATTACTATCTTGCTGAGGACTCTGAGGTAAAGACAGTAGAGGTCAAAGAAGAACTCTCAACACAGCCTACCGAGCTCAAGAGAGGAGTGAAGGCTCCTGTTGTTGACGATATGGAAGATACTCTTGAATATATAATGACAGGAGTTGAGGAAGAAGTCACATACGAAGTCGAAAAAGGTGATACTGCATGGGAAATTGCCTGTGATAATGATATTTCTGTTGATGAGCTTGAAGATTGGAACAAGGATGCGGATCTTGAAGATCTCCATGAAGGAGATGTGATTAATCTGTATGAGACTAAACCTCTTGTCACAGTAAGCAGCGTCGAAGAAATCACATATACTAAAGATATAGACTATGACACTGAATATATCAAATCAAGCAAGCTTTATATAGGCGAAACTAAAGTTAAAAAAGAAGGGGCCAAGGGTAAAAAGTCAGTTACAGCAATTGTAACAAAAGAAAATGGAGAAACTGTAGATAAAGACATACTCTCGTCAGAAGTAATAAAGGAGCCTGTAGATGCGGTTGTATACAAAGGAACTAAGGCAAGGGGAAGTGCTGTAGTTGATTATGCAAGACAATTTATAGGCAATCCGTATGTATATGGCGGAGCAAGTCTTACAAACGGCACTGACTGTTCAGGCTTCACGATGTCTGTATATGCACATTTCGGATACTCTCTCCCTCACAACTCATATGCACAGCTTAATTGCGGTAAAGCTGTTTCATACAGTGAAGCACAGCCTGGAGATCTGATTATATATCCAAACCATGTGGCTCTGTATGCAGGAGGCGGCACTATAATACATGCAAGCTCTCCAAGGACAGGGATTACAACAGGTTCAGCTACTTACAGGACAATTCTTGGAGTAAGAAGAATTATCAACTAAACAGACTGATGTAAAGGCAGCATTTATCGGCGAAGGAGCAGGTAGATGCTGCTTTTTTTATACAAAAGTGATTTTTACACTTCAGGGGCTGCAGAAATTGACAAAGGCAAGAAAATTTGAGTTGAAATTGAACAGAAATAGAGTATAATAGACATGGGCATGCTGATGTAGCTCAGATGGTAGAGCAGTGCATTCGTAACGCACAGGTCAGGGGTTCAAGCCCCCTCATCAGCTCCATATAGTCGACGCTTGAAAAGGTTGGAGTTCTGACTTTTTTAAGCGTTAATTGTTCTATAGGGAGGACTCTGACATGGTTATAAATTTTGATAAAATGACAGAGCAGATTCTGCCGGAATTTTTCGGTGGCATGAAGCAGATGCATACACGTATGTACACAGATGATGCTAACAGAATTTTTACTGCATCACTTCCGCCAGGTGCTTCGATAGGCGAGCACATGCATGATGGCACCAGCGAGATAATATATATTCTGAAAGGTAGTGGCAGGGGTAGTGTTGACGGTAACGAAGCAGCAATGAAGCCTGGTATGTGCCAGTACTGCATGAGTGGGCATACACACGGTCTTGTGAATACAGGCGATGAGCCTCTGGAATTCTTTGCGGTTGTTGCAAAACAACAGCTTTAGAGATACGAAGAAGCTCTGCATGTTTCAGCAGAGCTTCCTTGCAAGGACTTTATAATTCGATGACTTCTCTGTTATCATCAATAGAGAAGAATTTGTTTTTCAGAGGATTCTTGGCATTGACAGTTTTGCCTTTCTTGCTTGTTTCTTCAATTTTCTTAAATACACCTTCTTCTTTACCTCCTGCAGGCTGAGCGAATTTGAATGACCTGTTTACTTCCAGTTCGATGAATTTCTTCGACATAGGGTTACTCCTTTCAATGATAAAAGTATGTTTTCCATTGATGGCAGTATACTCTAAACAACCTTAAAATTCACTCGGGAAATAGTCGTAAGTCTATCGTACTTTTTGATTAAATCCGAAAATTCGGAATATGTTGAGCAATACTAAAGTACTAAGCTGATATGTACTAAAAAAAGTACATTGATTGATGTACGATATTGTCAGAAGAAAGCGAGGTAAGATTATGGATTATATTGAAATAGTTTTGAACGGTAGAGTTTTTACTGATGCATCGTTGGCTGGTGAGCTTTTACAAAAGGCAGGACTTGCAAAGACAGAGAAATTCGAATACTTTTGTGATATAATAGGGCATGTGGGCAAGCTGATTGAGCTTTGTGGAGGTACCGCAGCAAAAATAATTTATGATTATGATAGAAAAAGCGGTATTATCAGGTGCAGCATATCAATGCTCAAAGCAGAAAACGGCATGGATGGCTCACTGTATTTTTTCAAATATATGATAAACAGAGTTGATGTGTTTGAAATGAAGCCGGTATCCTCAGAGGAGATACAGCTTGATTTTGAAATCAAAGATATTTTTGTGGAGGAGCGGCTATGTCTTACAGCCTAGAACAAAGACTTGTAATAGGAATATCATCAAGAGCGTTGTTTGATCTTGAAGAAGAAAACAGAGTATTTGAAGAGAAAGGTCTTGAAGCATATTCCATATATCAAAGGGAACATGAAAATGACATACTCAAACCAGGCACGGGATTTAAACTCGTAAAGGCACTGCAAAATCTCAAGGTGAATGGCAACAAGGTTGCAGAGATAATTATTATGTCAAGAAACAGTGCTGATACCAGTCTGAGGATATTTAATTCCATAGAGCATTATGGCCTTGATATTACAAGAGCAGCCCTTGCAGGGGGAGGTCGCATAGAGCCTTACCTCAATGCATTTAATGCTGATTTGTTTCTTTCTGCCAATGAGGAGGATGTGCAGGATGCAGTCAATGCAGGTATAGCTGCAGGCCTTATATGTCCTGCAGTATATGACGAAAACGACATTGATGTGATCCGGATTGCTTTTGATGGAGATGCCGTTATATTTTCTGATGAAGCCGAAAATATATACAGAGAAAAAGGCCTTGAGGCTTTTACAGAGCATGAGAGAACAAATGCCATGAAGCCTCTGCCAGAAGGTCCTTTTGCAAAATTTTTAAAAACCATCTCATATATACAGGAACAGTTTGAAGCAGACAGTGCTCCTATCAGAACGGCTCTTGTTACAGCAAGATGTGCCCCTGCTCATGAGAGAGTTATAAGGACGCTTAGGGCGTGGGGAGTCAGGGTTGACGAAGCTTTTTTTCTTGGCGGCATAGAAAAAAGCAGGGTGCTTGCTTCCTTTGGCGCTGATATTTTTTTCGATGATCAACAGCTTCATGTTGCCCCGGCATCAAAATATGTGCCTTCGGCGAGAGTACCATATAGAGAAAATCAAACTTTCGTTGAAGGTGATATATAATATAACTATTAATGAATTTGGAGGAACTGCAATGAAAGGATTAAAACATATTGACAATGAAGTATTGGAACTGAGCTACAAAAAAAACATAAATGAAGATGCGGATTTGGAGCTTGAAATAAGCATAAACTACAGATTGGATTTTGATGAAGATGCGAGAATGTGCTATGGTGATGCAGAGATAGAAATAGACGATGATGAACATACGCAGCTTGAGATAAGAATTCATACTGTGGGCATTTTCTCATATAAGGGTGATATGCTTACAGATGAAATCAGAAGACAGCTTCATGCCGAGACAGTATTGCAGCTTAATCCTCACTGGAATAATCTGCTGACAAACCTGACAATGCTTGCAGGTATACCACCTATTGAGCTGGAGCCCATGACATTTGAAGATGCTGATATACAGCTCACACGGGGAGAGGGACTGAACTAAGAATTACTTTATCTGGCAGGAAAGCACCAAGCAAGAAGTTAGGTAAAGAAGAAGGCTGCGCATATAAATGGTATACCCATAACTTGTACTACGACATATCAGAAATGAACTGGTCAGCTATTATGGGGTAGCAGGTAGCAAGAATCTCCTGCCTTAGGCATGGGGGTGTCAAAAAAACCGAACTTGTGCCAACGATAAAGTGGTACAAAAATGGTAACAAATGCGAAGAAACCATAGGATAATTTACTTTTTTGCCTATAAAATTGTAGAATGTTGTCGATTGAATTTGTGAATGTGCATTTTTTTTTAAAACTATAGAAATTTGATTTTTAGCATGTTATACTTATTTTGTAAGTTGTGTATTGCAGCCTGCTGCATACTCCCGACTGATTCACTTTTTAAGGTATCAGTAGAGATTTTTAACATCAAGAAACAGATTAATATCGCATATAAATAAGCATCAGATTTATTTGGCTTTCTTTAAGGAATACGATGTAATAACCTGAGAACGGTAAAGGTATTGCAGGAAGGGTGGTGATAGGGAAAGCGGCGATATACATATTGAGAATCTGTTAAGAGACGGGGAGAATACATGATGTCGAAGCGGCGTAAGCCGTATTATTGTTGTCTATCAACCAGTAATGGGAATATACGTACTATATGGTTGAGATTTAATTAATTGTTAATATTAGAAAAGGAGAAATTAACATGACAAATCAGGAAAGAGTTGAAAAAGCTCGTAAAGCTTTAGCTCAGATTGCAGACTACACTCAGGAACAGGTAGACAAACTGGTATACGAAAGTGCCAAGATTATCTACAAAAACGCAAAACCACTTGCTGAAATGGCAGTAGCAGAAACAGGTCTTGGAAGCGTTGAGGACAAAATCGGTAAGAACACTGATACACCTACAGCATTCTGGGATTACTTAAAAGATAAGAAATCAGTTGGAATCATCAACGAAGATCCTAAATTAGGACTTATTGAAATAGCTCATCCTGTTGGCGTTATCGCTGGTATCACTCCTGCAACTAACCCTACAGTAACTCCTTTAGGAAATGTTATGCATGCACTTAAAGGTAAGAATGCTATCATCTTCTGCCCTGCACCAAGAGCAAAGAAGACTTCAACAGAAACAGTTAACCTGATCAGACAGGCTATCGAAGCTTGCGGAGCTCCTGCAGACCTCGTTCAGATCATCGAAGAGCCTACAATTCCTCTTTCAGCTGACCTGATGGCTGCATGCGATCTTATCGTTGCAACAGGATCATCCGGATTAACAAAGGCTGCTTATGAATCAGGTACTCCAGCATACGGCGTTGGCCCTGGAAACCCTCCAGCAATCCTTGATGATGACTTCGATTTAAACGAAGCTGCAAAATTATCAGTAGTTGCTATCGCAAGTGATAATGGTATCCTCTGCGACGGTGACAACCTTCTTCTGTACCCTGCAAAGAAAGAAGCTGACTTCTTCGCAGAATTAAAGAAAGAAGGCGTTGCAGTATTTGAAGATGCTGCTGACATCGCTAAATTCCGTGAAGTATTATTCATCGACGGAAAAGCAAACCCTGGTTTAGTTGGTAAAGATACTGACGTAATCGCAGACGCTGCTGGAATCAACCTTCCAAAGGGAACTAAAGTTATCGGGTTAAAGCTTGACACAGTTGGTAAAGCTGACGTTCTCAACAAGGAAATCATGGGACCTGTAGTAGTTCTTAAAGGCTATGACAAGTTCGAAGAAGGCGTTGACCTTGCAATTAAGAACATGGAAGAATCAGGCGGAATCGGACACACTGCTGGTATCTTCTCAAACAACGAAGATCACATCAAATACTATGCAGAGAGAATTCCTGTAGCTCGTGTACTTATCAACCAGCCTACACCTGATGCATGGGGACCATCAACTAACAACCTGTCACCAGCTGTATCAGAAGGTTGCGGAACTTGGGGCAACAACATCCTTGCAGGAAACGTTGACTATATCCACCTTATCAATGTATCAAAAGCTGTATATCCTCTGGATATCGAATTACCAGATCCTGAAAAGCTTTTCGCTGACTAATGGATTGCTGGCAAGTTAAATACTGCCGTATTGAATAATATGGACTATACAATGAAAATGTAGAGTTTCTGCATTTTCATTGTTTTATTAAGAATGCAACGCTTCTAAAATACTTTCTATAGTATGTTCACAGGCTTGTATTCAATATTCTTTTTATCTTTTGTTTTTTGTACTTGACTATACAGAGAATAATGGATAAGATAGATAATTAGGAAACGATTAATACTTAGGAGGAAAATGATGGATTTCAAATTATCAAAGACACATTTGCTTCAGCAGGAAATGTATCGCAGATTTGCAGAAAACGAAGTTAAACCATTAGCAGAAGAAATGGATGAAACAGAAGTTTACAATCTTGAACTTCTTGCAAAGATGCACAAGTATGGACTTATGGGTATCCCTTATTCAAAGGAATACGGCGGAGTTGGCGGAGATTACTTAAGCTATGCATTATGCATGGAAGAAGTATCCAAGGTAGATGGAAGTACAGGAATCACTATTTCAGTACATACTTCACTTTGCTGCTCATGCATCGATTCATTTGGTACTGAAGAACAGAAACAGAAATATTTAAGACCGTTAATCGACGGTTCAAAAACAGGCTGCTATGGCTTAACAGAGCCAAATGCAGGTTCAGATGCTGCAGGACAGCAGACTCAGGCTGTTTATGATGAAGCAACTGACGAATATATCATCAATGGTGGTAAAATTTTCACAACAAACTCAGGCTTTGCAGATACTTGCATCGTATTCGCATTAACTGACAAGAAATTAGGAACAAAAGGTATCTCAGCATTCATCGTACCGCTTAAGGACGAGAATGGAAACAGAACACCTGGAGTAACAGTAAGCGAAAACATCAAGAGAATGGGTATCAGAGCAGCATCAAACTGCGAAGTATCATACGAAAACGTTAGAGTACCTGCTGCTAACAGACTTGGCAAAGAAGGACAGGGCTTCAAAATTGCAATGAAGGCTCTTGACGGCGGACGTATCGGTATCGCTGCACAGGCAGTTGGTCTTGCACAGGGCGCATTAAACGAATCTATGGCTTATGTCAAAGAAAGAAAACAGTTTGGAAGACCTATTTCAGCATTCCAGACAACTCAGTTCAAGCTTGCAGATATGCAGACTAAGATTGACGCAGCAAGACTTCTCACTTGGAGAGCAGCTTGCGTTAAGGATGCCGGTGAAAACTACGGTCCTGCAGCAGCTATGGCTAAATTATTCGCATCAGATGTAGCTAACCAGGTTTGCAGAGAAGCTGTTCAGTTAATGGGCGGATACGGATACTGCAGAGAATATCCTGTTGAAAGAGCATTAAGAGATGCTAAGATTACAGAAATCTATGAAGGAACATCAGAAGTAATGAAGATGGTAATTTCAGGATCAATGAAAGTAAAGTAGTAGTGTGAAAGGAGAATATACAAAATGAAAATAGTAGTATGCATAAAGCAGGTTCCGGACACAAACGAAGTAAAACTGGATCCTAAAACAAATAGATTAATCAGAGAAGGCGTACCAAGCATTATAAACCATGATGACAAATCAGGTATTGAAGCTGCACTTCAGATAAAAGAAAAAGTTGGCGGTACTGTAACTGTAGTTTGCATGGGACCTCCACAGGCTGACGTAGCGCTTAGAGAAGCTCTGGCAATGGGCTGTGATGATGCATATCTGTTATCAGCAAGAGAATTCGGCGGATCAGATACATGCGCAACAGCAATTATCATTTCAACAGCACTCAAGAAGATCGGATATGACCTTGTAATTACAGGTAGACAGGCTATCGACGGAGATACTGCACAGGTAGGACCTCAGATTGCCGAAAACCTTGGAATCCCTCAGGTATCATATGCAGAAGAAGTTGATATCGCAGGCGACGTAGTAACAGTTAAGAGACAGTACGAAGACAGATATCATATTATCGATGTTAAGCTTCCATGCCTGCTTACAGCTCTTCAGGAACTGGCAGAGCCAAGATACATGCATGCCGGTGGTATTATCGATGCTTACGAAAAAGAAATCAAAGTATTAGGCTTTGATGATCTTAAGAACGACTTAAATCCGGATCATATCGGATTGAACGGATCCCCAACAAAAGTTGTAACATCATTTGGTAAAATGGCTAAAGGCGCAGGAACTAAACTTGATGTAAGTGCTGATGAAGCAGTAGCTGCTATCATCGCAAAGATGGAAGAGAAACACATAATTTAATGGGGAAGGAGTTTTGTTAAAATGAGCAAAGATTTATATGTAATCGCAGAACAGAGAGATGGCAATATCGCCAAAGTAACTCTGGAACTGCTTGGCGAAGCAACAATATTAGCTGCAGACCTTGGAGAAAAAGTTCATGCAGTTTTACTGGGAGACCAGATTAAAGATAAGGCTCAGTCTCTGATTGAAGCAGGAGCTGACGATGTTATAGTTATCGAAGATCCTATGCTTAAAGAATATGTAACTGAACCGTATACAAAAGCAATCACAGCTATGATTAAAAAATATGATCCTAATATCGTATTATTCGGTGCTACATCAATCGGTAGAGATATCGCACCAAGAGTAGCAGCAAGAGTTCATACAGGTCTGACTGCAGACTGCACACATCTTGATATCGATATGAACAAGTATTTTGAATTCTTAAAGGCTACATCAACAGCTGATACAGAATCCATAGCAAACAAAATCGGTATGGATGACAAGACATTGAAGATGACAAGACCTGCATTCGGTGGTAATGTAATGGCAACAATCAGATGTGCTGATTACAGACCGCAGATGGCGACTGTAAGACCTGGAGTAATGAAAAAAATCGCTCCACAGACAGGCAAGCAGGGAACAGTAGAAGAATTCAAAGTTGATTTCACAGCTGATGATATGAATGTAACTGTCAAAGAAGTAATCAAGCAGACTCACAAAGCTGTAGATATTACAGATGCAAAAGTTCTCGTATCAGGCGGAAGAGGAATCGGATCAGCTGATTTCTACAAAGAATTACAGAAAGTTGCTGACTTGCTCGGCGGAGAAATCTCATCATCAAGAGCAAACGTTGACGCTGGATGGATTGAAAAAGCAAGACAGGTTGGACAGACTGGTAAGACAGTAAGACCTGAGCTTTACATGGCTTGCGGTATTTCAGGAGCAATCCAGCACATCGCAGGTATGGAAAACTCAGAATGCGTAATCGCTATCAACAAGAACGATACAGCAGCTATATTTGATGTATCAGACCTTGGAATCGTTGGCGATGTTAAGGTTATCATACCTAAGCTTATTGATGCTCTTACTAAATACAAAGCAGCTCAGTAAATTTAAAAGCTATTCATCTGCCACAGTAATGTGGCAGATATTTTTATGTGAAAAATTTTAGGAGGAAGAATGGGAAGATATCTTAATGTCGGAATTATGCAAAGTGAGTCTGTAGACAGCAGTTTCGATGAGAGTCTCAAAAGAATAGAAACAAGTGTAGACAATCTGATGACAGGTATGAACAAGCCTGATATCATCGTAGGCCCCGAAATGAATATAGGGCTTAGATGGAAGGGCGAAAGATCAGGAGATACAATTCCGGGTCGTGCTACCAATATACTCGGAGCACTTGCCAAAAAACATGGAATATATCTCATGGCCGGAAGCATGCTTGAGGTTCAGAGATTTGAAGATGGCAGCAAAAAACTTTATAACTCGGTTCCTATATTCAACCCACAGGGGGAGCTTATCAAAGTGTACAGAAAAATGTGTCCATATACGCCGGTAGAGGGTAACTTCACACCGGGAACTGAATATGTGACCTTTGAAATCAAAGAAAAAAAGACAGTCATAGGAGTGCTTAACTGCCATGACTGGTGCTTCCCTGAAATATCGAGAAACCTTGCACTTATGGGAGCAGAGGTGCTTATAAGGCCGGCTATAGATCCTGAGGGTCTCTACAGTGTATGCAAATCAATACCGTATACAAGAGCTTTTGAGAATCAGGCATATTTTATATCAGTAAATATGGCTGGAGCATGGCTTGACGGATATGCCTATGGACATTCTGTTATTGCCGGACCTGATGGTACCTGCATATATGAAGCAGGAAGCAGTCCTACGGCGCTTACTGTATCGCTTGATCTTAACAAAATATCAGATTCAAGGAGATATGGCACATGCCTTACAGAGCAACTGATGAGGCAGTATAAGCTGTTTAATTTCCCTATGCCGTATGCAGGTCATGTGGGAGATGCGCCGCTTTATGATTCGTTGCCAGACGCGGACATGACGATTGAGCAGCGTGAGGCACGGATGAAAAAAGAACTTGAATAATGTGAGAAATCAGCTTTTACCGGCTGATTTTTTTGTGTGTCGTGTGAACAAGTATAAGGTATTATGTATACATTATGAAAACTGCTGGAATGTCTTTACTTTTTGTTTTTAGGTGGTATAATCGAAACGAATAAATTTTTAACAATCGATGCTGGTTGCATATGCCACGAAGATAAAGCATTTTAGCGGATTATACAGGTTGAATTTGAGCTTTGTTTGATGGCAAAACAGCACAAATTGAATCATTATAGGGCATTTACAGATATTATTGACGAAATTAAAACACTTTTGCAATCAAAAAAATATATATGGACATTGTGAAATTCAAGATATTTTTTTAACAATTTTCTTACTTAGTTTTAAATTTTATTAACATATATTTAAGAGAGGAGAAAAATATGGATTTTTCGTTAACCAGAGAACAAAACATGCTCAAAAAACTGGCAGCTCAGTTTGCTGAACAGGAATTAGAACCTGTTGCAGCACAAATCGACGAAGAACATACTTTTCCAGTAGAAAACTTTGCCAAAATGGCAGAGGTTGGATTTACAGGAATAGGCGTTCCAAAAGAATATGGCGGCTGTGGCGGCGGTGCACTTGAGAAAGTTATCGCTGTATCAGAATTTGCCAAGAAATGCATGACATCAGCTGCATGCCTTTCAATTCATCTTATTGCTCCGCATGCAATAGTTGCGCACGGAACAGAAGAACAAAAACAGAAATATCTCCCTATGCTCACCAAGGGCGGAGTTTTAGGTGCATTTGCGTTAACAGAGCCAAATGCAGGTTCAGATGCGGCAGGCGTTAAGACTACAGCAGTTTATGACGAAGCTACAGATGAATATATACTCAATGGTACCAAGTGCTTCATTACAGGCGGAAGCCGCGCAGGAGTGCTTGTAATATTCGCACTTACAGAACCTTCAAAGGGAACCAAGGGAATGACTGCATTCATAGTTGAAAGCAGCTATCCTGGATTCTCAGTTGGTAAAATCGAAAATAAAATGGGACTTTGCGGTTCAGAAACAGCAGAGCTCATATTTGAAGACTGCAGAGTTCCTGCAAAGAATATACTGGGCAAGCCAGGCAAAGGCTTCAAAATCGCAATGATGGCTCTTGACGGGGCAAGAATAGGTGTCGGAGCTCAGGGTATAGGCTGTGCAGAAGGTGCTCTTGATCTTGCTGTTAAATATGCTCATGAACGTGAACAGTTTGGTAAACCTATTGCAAATCTTCAGGGCATCCAGTGGTATCTTGCGGATATGGCTACCAAGACAGAAGCTGCAAAAACACTTGTTTACTATGCTGCATATCTTGCAGACAGTGGTAAACCTTTCACAAAAGAAGCTGCAATGTGCAAATTAAACGCAGCAGAAAACGCTCGTTTTGTAACAAACCTTGCACTTCAGATTCATGGCGGATATGGATACATGAAGGATTATCCTCTTGAACGTATGTACAGAGATGCCAAGATTACTGAAATCTATGAAGGTACTTCAGAAATCCACAAAGTAGTTATTTCAAGAGCAGTATTAAGCGGTAAATAGGAGGGAGTATCATATGAGAATTTACGTTTGTGTAAAACAGGTTCCGGATACATCCGGTACAGTTGCAGTTAATCCGGACGGAACTTTGAATCGTGCTTCGATGCAGACTATCATCAATCCAGATGACCTTGCTGCAATGGAACAGGCACTTTTATTAAAGGATGCAACAGGCTGCCAGGTAACAGCAGTTACAATGGGACCTCCTCCTGCAGAAGGTATGCTTAGAGAGCTTCTTGCAATGGGAGCTGATGATGCTATCCTTATTTCAGCAAGAGAATTTGGAGGATCAGATACATTTGCAACATCGCAGATAATATCAGCTGCAATCAATTATACAGGACTTAATGATGAAGATATGATCTTCTCAGGCAGACAGGCTATTGACGGCGATACTGCACAGGTAGGACCTCAGATTGCAGAAAAATTAAATCTTCCTCAGATTTCTTACGCGGCAGAAATCAAAAAAGAAGGCTCAAAAGTACTCGTAAAGAGAATGCTCGAAGACGGTTATATGATGATATCGACGCAGACTCCTTGCCTTATCACATGCATCAATGATCAGGATATGAAACCAAGATATATGACATTAAACGGCATCATGGAATGCTACAGCAAACCACTTACAATTCTTGATTTTGAAGCCCTCAAAGAAGAGCCTCTTATCGAGCTTGATAAGATTGGTCTTAAAGGTTCTCCTACGAATATTTTCACATCGTTCACCCCGCCTCAAAAGGGAGTTGGAGAAATGCTGGAGGGCGCAAACAAAGACACAGCAGTTGAACTTGCTGCCAGATTATTAGAAAAACATGTTATATAGGAGGTAGGTCATGGCTTTTAACAGTACAGATTTAGCTGCTTTCAAGGATATATGGGTATTCTGCGAGCAGAGAGAAGGTAAATTAATGAATACTGATTTTGAACTTATCTCAGAAGCAAGAAAACTTGCTGACGAAAGAGGCTCACAGTTGGTAGGTGTTCTTATTGGACACAACGTAAAAGATTTAGCCAAAGAATTAGGCGGATACGGAGCAGATAAGGTTTATGTATGCGAAGATCCTGCTTTGGAAGTATATACTACAGATGCTTATGCAAAAGTTCTATGTGACATATGCATGGACAAAAAACCTGAAGTCGTATTATTCGGCGCAACCAATTACGGTCGTGATCTTGCTCCAAGATGCGCAGCAAGATTATGCACAGGTCTTACAGCAGACTGCACACACCTTGATATCGATATGGATAACTATGTTGAATTCCTCGAAAAAGCTTCAACTTTAGACATTGCAAGCAAGAAATTCAATATGGAAGATGTTAATCTCAAGATGACAAGACCTGCATTCGGCGGACACCTTATGGCAACAATCATATGCCCTAGATTCCGTCCTTGCATGTCAACAGTTCGTCCGGGTGTTATGAAAAAAGCTCCTTTCGATCAGGCAAAAGCAGATGCATGCGTTGTTGAATCATATCCTGTAGCATTAACAGAAGCAGATTTGAGAACAAAAGTAGAAGAAGTGGTTAAAGCAACCAAAAAAATCGTTGACCTGATCGGTGCAGATATTATTGTATCGGTCGGCAGAGGTATCAGCAAGGATGTTGAAGGCGGCATCAAGCTTGCAGAAGAGCTTGTTGAAGCATTTGGCGGCGGCGTTGTTGGCGGCTCCAGAGCAGTTATCGACTCAGGCTGGCTTTCGGCAGACCATCAGGTAGGACAGACAGGCAAGACTGTTCATCCTAAAGTATATGTTGCACTTGGTATTTCAGGTGCTATCCAGCACAAAGCAGGTATGCAGGAATCAGAACTTATAATTGCGGTTAACAAAGATGCAACAGCTCCTATTTTTGAAATAGCTGACTATGGTATCAATGGAGACCTGTTCAAGGTAGTTCCGCTTATGATAGAGGCTATCAATGAAGCTAAAGAAGCCAAATAGGCTTTAAAATAAAATCAGTTAGACGGAAAGGAATTTTAGAAAAGTGAAGAAGTTATTTGAAGGATTAAAAGTAGTAGATCTGTCATCAGCGCTTAATGGACCGTTTTGCACGATGTTCCTTGCTGACTATGGTGCAGATGTAATCAAAGTTGAGCCTCTTGTAGGTGATCAGTGTCGTGAATGGGGACCTTTTGATGAAAAATCAGGAGAAAGTGCATTTTTCACATCGGTAAACCGTAACAAAAAGAGTACAACTCTTAACCTTAAATCAGAAAAAGGCAGACAGATGTTTTACGATCTTGTAAAAGATGCTGATGTACTTGTAGAAAACTACAAAGGCGGAGTTACAAAAAAACTCAAAATTGATTATGAAACAATCAAAAAAATCAACCCTAACATCGTATATGCATCAGGCTCAGGTTTTGGTCAGTATGGACCTATATCTCACAGACCGTGCTACGATGTAGTATCACAGGCTATGGGCGGTATACTGTACCTTACAGGATTTAAAGACAATATGCCTGTTAAAGTTGGTCCTTCAGTAGGCGACCATGTTGCAGGTATTTACCTTGCAGTAGGCATTATGATGGCACTTTATTACCGTGAAAAAACAGGAATCGGCCAGCAGGTTGACGTAGCTATGATGGATGTTATATTCAGCATCCTTGAAAATGCTATTGTAAACTACACTGTAGGTGGAGAAATTCCTGAAAGAAACGGCAACATAGATCCTTCAATTTCACCGTTTGACGTATATAAATGCAAAGACGGTTTCGTAGCTATAGGCGTTGGAAACGACAGGCTGTTCGAGAAATTCTGTAATACAATGGACAGAAGAGATCTGCTTGAGGATCCTAGATTTGCAACTAATGATTTAAGACAGACAAACTATATTCCTGATTTAAGAGGAGCAATCGAGGATTACTGCGGTAAATATACAAAGAAAGAACTTGAAATGATTATGGACGAAGCAGGAATACCTTGCGGACCTGTAATGAATGTAAAGGAAATCATCGAGCACCCTCAGACTCAGGCAAGAGAAATGATGGTTCACTGCGAACACCCTACAGCTGGAGACCAGTATTTCCAGGGCTGCGTAATAAAATTATCAGAGACTCCGGGTAAGGTTGAATTTGCTGCACCTCTCAAGGGACAGCACAACAGAGAAATCTTCGGGCTTACAGAAGAAGAAGAAAAGCAGCTGAGAGAAGAAGGAGTTATTGCTTAGATTCATAATATGGTGTGAATATATAAGGAGGCATTATTATGAGAAAAGTATCATATTTAAGCTACAATATGACAACAGCAGATGCAAACAATCCTGACGGTATAGTTCCTGTAGGAAGACAGTTTGACTTCATCGGTGATGTTGAAACAGAAGAAATGATTTTAGTAGATGGCGACGAATCACTTTGCCTTGGTTATACAGGTGTACAGTGCTACGAAGATGTATATGTAGGCGATATGATGGAATACAAGGCTACTCTTACCAAGATAGGCAATACATCTAGAGACTGCCATATTGAGGTGTTCAAGCTTGCAACTCCTGCATCAAGAGCAGGCGTTGAAAATCCTAAAACTGCTGATATGGTATGGTTTGATGAGCCGCTGCTTTGCACAGAAGGTAATGTTAGACTTGTTGTTAAAAAGCACCTTCAGAGAGGCGAACAGCCTGATGGAACAGTTGCAGAGCCATGGGCTGACAACGAAGACTTCCCGGGAGCTGCATTTGACCCTGCTCACCCTGAAGACATCACATTCAGATACAGAATGTCAGACAGAGACGTTTTCTATCTCGGTGGCGTTGTAAACGGAGCAAGAAATATTACTCTTATGGAAGATACAGCTAAGAGACTTATGGCCAGAGAATTCGGCAATATGGGACATGTAACTGCAGTAAACAAGGTAAGATTATATGAGCCTTGCTTCGCAGGCGATTATCTTGAATACCATGCAAGAATCAACAAGGTTGTAGGAGATAAAATTGAAGTTGAAGTAAGAAACTTCAAATACATCGACCTTCCTGAAAATCCTGAGTTCCCAAGCTCAATAGACGTACTTCCTGAACCTAAGCTTTGCACAATCGTTCAGTTTGTATTCGAAACATATAAATAGGCAATACATATTATAAAAGGGCAGATTCACTTCTGCTCTTTTTTGTGGCTTTTGTACAGAGAAATATTGTGATATAATCTTTAGGGAACAGGCGATTGAATACACTTAAAAAAAGATAAGCAATGTGAAGAAATACATTTGATTTCAAGGTTGACGGTTTCAAGGGATCTCTGTCAGGTTATGGCTCTTATCCTGTTTCAAATAATGAAGAAGTGACTATAG
>CAVAON010000021.1:0-28458 GCA_963590215.1 Anaerovoracaceae bacterium
ATATAATATTTAATTTTTTTGTTCAATATATATGATGCAAAAAAACAACAAAAAAAGCAATTACTCAGTCGTTGCCTTGCTTTTTAGGCTACAGCATGATAGAATAAAATCTGTAATTAAACAGATTGGAGGTTTCATATGCATTTACACGAATCCGGCGAGATGTATCTTGAAACAATATACGTGCTTTCAAAGCAGATAGGAGATGTCAGATCTCTTGATGTTGCAGAATATATGGGGTTTTCAAAGCCCAGTATAAGCCGTGCCGTCAGGCTTCTCAAAGAAGGAGAGTATATCATTGTCGACAAGGACGGATATATCACTCTTACCGCCTCGGGTCTTGAGATAGCAGAGAAAATCTACGAACGTCATACTTTGCTCACAAAGTTTCTCACAGCGCTTGGAGTTGACGAAAAAACAGCTGCCGAGGATGCCTGCAAAATGGAGCACGACATCAGCGATGCAACATTTGAAGCAATCAAAAATCATATAACAAATAAGCAACAAAACTAATCGGGGACTTTCGCATCAGCGAAAGCCCCTTCATTATGTCAAGATTTCTATTTCATTTCTGAAAGTTTTTTGTAATCTTCGTATCTCTCCATTGCCTGTTTCTCTGTCAGTTCAAACAGCTTATCGGCAACCTGAGGGAATTCTTTAGCAAGTGATGAATATCTTGTCTGTCCCATAATAAACTCTCTGAATTTGCCATTTGGCTCTTTGGAGTCGAGAATAAACGGATTCTCACCTTTTTCTTTGAGTACAGGGTTGTATCTGTAAAGCTGCCAGTAACCGCAGTCAACAGCATCCTTGATATTTTCCTGTGATTTGCCCATGCCTTTTGAAAGTCCATGGTTGATACAAGGTGCATAGCAGATTATCAGTGACGGTCCATCGTAGCTTTCAGCCTCTGTGATAGCCTTCATCAGCTGATTCTTGTCTGCGCCCATTCCAACCTGTGCAACATATACATAACCATATGACATTGCCTGCTTGCCCAGGTCTTTTTTGCGGATTTTTTTACCTGAAGCCGCAAACTTGGCAATAGCAGCTGTAGGAGTTGACTTTGAAGCCTGACCGCCTGTGTTTGAATATACTTCTGTATCAAATACAAGAACGTTGATGTTTTCACCTGAGGCAAGAACATGGTCAAGTCCGCCATAGCCTATATCATAAGCCCAGCCGTCACCGCCCAGAGCCCATACTGATTTCTTTACAAGATAATCTTTGTTTTCAGCAATACGCTGGCAAAGCCTGATTATTATATCATCATTTGTGTTGAGCTCTTCAATTTCTCTAAGCACAGCATCGCTCTTTTCTCTTGATACAGAGCCGTCGTTCATATTGTCAAGCCATTCAACTATAGCTTCTCTGAGCGACTCGTCAACATCAAGCTGAAGAAGTGCTCTCATATCGTGTTCGATTTTTTCTCTCATCTGCTTCTGAGCAAGGAAAAGACCGTATCCGAATTCTGCATTATCTTCGAACAGTGAGTTTGACCATGCAGGTCCTCTGCCGTTTTCATCAGTGCAATAAGGCATTGACGGTGCTGAAGCTCCCCATATTGATGAACAGCCTGTCGCATTTGCAATCATCATTCTGTCACCAAACAGCTGAGTTACAAGCTTGATATATGGAGTTTCGCCGCAGCCTGCACATGCTCCTGAAAATTCAATGTAAGGCTTTGCAAACTGACTTCCCTTAACTGTATGAGTGTCAACAAGCTTGTCCTTGCGAGGAATACTCATTGCATAATTCCAGTCATCAGCTTCCTGAACTTCCTCTGCATAAGGCTTCATTACAAGAGCTTTTTCCTTTGCAGGACATATGTCTGCGCAGTTGCCGCAGCCAAGGCAGTCAAGAGCCGAGATCTGCATTCTGTAGTGATGTCCTTTGAGCTCCTTGCCTATGGCAGGTATTGTTTTGAATGAAGAAGGAGCTTTTGCTTTTTCTTCTTCTGTAAGCAGTACAGGTCTGATTGCAGCATGAGGACATACAAATGAGCACTGATTGCACTGGATGCAGTTCTCTGATTTCCACTCAGGAAGCATAATTGCAACACCGCGTTTTTCGTATGCACTTGTGCCTGACGGGAATGTGCCGTCTTCTCTGCCTGAAAATGCACTTACAGGCAAATCATCACCTTCCTGATGATTCATAGGAATAAGAATCTCTTCTATGAATTCAGGCAATTCTTCGTATTTTTCCTTAGGATTCTGAACATCAGCCCATTCCTCAGGAATTTCAACCTTGTGAATTGCTGTAATTCCTTTATCAACTGCCGCAC
The DNA here is from genome assembly GCA_963590215.1 of Anaerovoracaceae bacterium. Lineage (GTDB taxonomy): Bacteria > Bacillota > Clostridia > Peptostreptococcales > Anaerovoracaceae > UMGS973. The sequence continues at coordinate 2,288 of CAVAON010000021.1, forward strand.
AGTTCATATCTACTATCTTCTGGCCTTTTTTCTTGTATGTTTTTTCAATACCTTCTTTGAGATATTTGATTGCATCATCCAAAGGCATAACTTCTGAAAGCTTAAAGAAAGCAGCCTGCATTATCATGTTGATTCTGCCGCCAAGACCGATTTCCGACGCAATCTTCCAGCCGTCTATGATATAGAAATTGATGTTCTTTCTTGCGAGGTCTCTCTTAACCTTCGCAGGAAGATGGTTTTCAATCTCTTCAGGAGTCCACAGGCAGTTTAGCAGGAATGTGCCGCCCTTGCGCAGATCCTTGAGCATGTCGTATTGTCTCAGGTATGCCTGATTGTGACATGCCACAAAGTCAGCATGATTTATAAGGTATGTTGACTGAATAGGATGTTCACCAAACCTCAGATGTGAGATTGTAACTCCGCCTGATTTTTTGGAGTCATATGAGAAATATCCTTGTGCATAAAGGTCAGTCTTGTCACCTATAATCTTGATTGCTGTTTTGTTGGCACCTACTGTACCGTCTGAACCAAGTCCCCAGAATTTACACTTGATAGTGCCTTCCGGTTCTCTTGCTATACCCTCAGTAAATGGAAGTGAGTGACCTGTAACATCATCTTCGATACCTACTGTGAAGTTGTTTTTTGGTCTCTTGTGATACAGGTTGTCAAATATCGAATGTATCATGCCCGGAGTTGTGTCCTTAGAGCCGAGACCGTATCTGCCTCCATATACCTCTGGGGCATTTTTCTCGCCATAAAGAGCTGTTCTTACGTCCTGATAAAGAGGTTCGCCCAGCGCTCCCGGTTCTTTTGTTCTGTCTAATACAGCAATTCTCTCTACTGTTCTAGGAAGCACATCAAGGAAATATTCCTTAACAAAAGGTCTGTAAAGTCTTACTTTGATAAGTCCTACTCTGTGGCCTTCTGCTATGAGCTTGTTCATTGTCTCTTCAATAGTCTCACATACAGAACCCATTGCAACGATTATATTCTCTGCATCAGGTGCGCCTACATAGTCAAAAGGCTTGTATTTTCTGCCTGTAAGCTCGCCCATCTTGTTCATATATTCAATTACGATTTCAGGGACTGCATCATAAAACTTGTTTGCAGCTTCTCTTGCCTGGAAAAAGATGTCCGGGTTCTGTGCTGTACCTCTGATTACAGGATGTGCAGGATTTAATGCTCTTGCTCTGAATTCAGCAACCGCATCTTTGTCTACCATTTTTCTAAGGTCGTCATAATCAAGCACCTCTATTTTTTGTATTTCGTGAGATGTCCTGAATCCGTCAAAGAAATGCACGAAAGGCACTCTTGATTTAATAGATGCAAGATGAGAAACAGCTCCAAGATCCATTACTTCCTGAACAGAGCTTGATGCAAGCATTGCATAACCTGTCTGCCTGCATGCCATTACATCGGAGTGGTCTCCGAATATGCAAAGTGCATGCGTTGATACAGTTCTTGCTGCAACATGCAAAACGCCAGGTAACAATTCGCCTGCTATTTTGTACATGTTAGGTATCATCAGCAGTAATCCCTGTGATGATGTGAAGGTAGTAGTCAGTGCTCCTGCAGAAAGTGCACCGTGCACTGTTCCTGCTGCACCGGCTTCAGACTGCATTTCTGCAATTTTAACAGTCTGCCCGAAAATATTCTTCTTACCATATGCCGCCCATTCATCAACAGACTCAGCCATTGGTGAAGACGGTGTAATCGGATAAATAGCTGCCACGTCAGTAAACGCATATGCAACATGAGCTGCAGCTGTGTTTCCATCCATGGTTTTCATTCTACGATTGGCCATAATAAATTAATCCTCCAGATAAATAATTGTTGTTAGCAAATTTCTAACTTTTGTATTGATGGTAGTACAAAATATTGTATCAGCTACAATACAATCTGTCAATATTGTACGCTCATTAATACAATATACAAAATCTGTTCAAAAATAACAAACTTGTGTATTTTCACGCCCTTTTCACACCTTAATCATAGCTGTTTTTTAACTATTTTGCTCTGGAACCGGTTTAATCCATCGATTTTACGCTTGCCTGCTGTAAAGCAGAAAAATATTTTTTTATTTTATTTCACCATATAGTTCCGGGTTTTTTGATGTTTTTACACAATTTCTGCTTTTTTCCCCCTTATTTCACCAATTTCAAACACAAAATATTCCTACCTGTGTCATAACATATGAGGCATTTTGAGAATACGTTTATCCTATTCAAAAAAAGAATACGTAGCCTCTCTCAAAAGGATTCAAAACACAACATCATTTTCACTCTAACGTACCTCCTTCTTCAGGCACTTTTTGTTTTCAGTTTTTGAGGAGTTTGAACCATTTGAACTTTTTTTACTTTTTTTAATACTTTTGCTTGCAGTTTGCCGCATTTTTATGTATAATTAGCCTGTGGTTATCCCCCTGATAACCTCATTAATCTCTAATCCCAATACCCCTTTTGAGCCAAAGTAGATTGCACCCCTTGCAATCTACTTTGATTTTACGGTAAATTTTATGAAAACATTCTGCAGATCACAAAAAGAATACAGATACAGCTCGGAGATATTCGACACATATTTTGATAATATGCGCATAGGATTTTTTGATATAGAGACTACAGGACTGTCGCCTGAAAGATGCAAGCTCATACTTGCAGGGTTGTCATATTATGAAGGTGATATCCTCACAACCAGACAAATATTTGCCGATGACCCTTCAGAAGAGCCGGAAATAATATCTGAAATTTTAAACGAGCTCAAAAATTTTGATATGATTGTCACTTACAACGGCAAACGATTTGACGTGCCGTTTCTTCTAAAGCGTGCAGGCAAAAATCACATACATATAAACGAATCTCTTCCATATAATCTGGATCTTTATCCCGTGGTCAGAAATTTTTCTCCCCTCAGGGATATGCTGCCGGATCTGAAGCAAAAAACACTTGAAGCTTTTGCAGGGTTTTCAAAAAACAGAGCTGACGAAATATCCGGGGCCGAAAGCGTCAGACTTTACTATTACTATACCGGAACTAAAGACGAAAAAATAAGGGACGTGATTCTTCTGCATAATCACGATGATATAACTCAGCTTCCAAAGCTTCTGAAGCTCCTCGACAGATGTGACCTCAACAGATATCTGTATGCAAACGGGTTGCCTGCCGGTGGACTGATTATACAAAAAATTGCATCCAGCAAACAATGCCTTGCTATAACCGGAATCCAAAAAAGCAAGCCTGTTGATTTGCTCAGCTATGATAATTTCGGTTCGGGCTGTAATGTCTGGTTCAAAGCAGAAGATGCCTCTTTTGATATAAGGGTTCCGATTATCGAAAATTCCGGTCTGAGACTGATAGATCTCAAAAATATAAATATTGACTGCAGCAGATTGCTGATGTATCCTAATGTTGAACAGGACTATCTGATTGTTTCAGTTAACGGAAATACCAATCACAGAGAAGTCAATGTATTCAGTCAGATGATTGCAACGGAAACAGAAAAATTACTGATACAGGGAGCAGGGATATGAAGCATAGAATAAAACGCAATCTGAAGTTGTCAGCACTGATTTTTTCAGTAATATCTCTTATTGTGCTTTTGGGGAATGCTGATCAGCATCATACTTACAGAAACAGAATATGACATGCATAGAGCCCGGCTGATGACCGGGCTCATTTTTGTAAGCTTTTTTGTTACACCTCTGGCTCATATTTGAAACAGTCCATGAATTTAAGTTTGAAAAGATTTGCCTTATGTTTTCTGTCGATTTTTGCTTTAATTTCAGGATCCTCGCAAATTCCTGTGCGTATATATCTGTCCAGTGTAGCATAAGTGAACCCCAGATTATCCTCATCTGTCTTGCCGCAAAGTCCGTCTATAGGTGTTTTTTCAACGAACATATCCGGAAGGCCCAATACTCTGCCTACCGCTTTAACCTCCTGAACCGTGAGGAATGACAGCGGACTGAAATCTCCTGCAGCATCTCCATATCTGGTCGAATATCCTACCCAATCTTCGGAGAGATTACAGGTGTTGGCAACCCTGCCGTTATGGCACTGTGCCACTGCATATATTGCAGACATCCTCAGTCTCGGCGCAAGATTCGTATATGCCTGTTCGCTGACTTTATCAAGAACAGCTTCGAGTTCTTTAATCATTCCGTTATATGAGTCTTTGATATTTACCACATAGCTTTTGATATCAAGATGTTTGCATAATGCTTTCGAAACATCTATATCAAACTGCTCTCCATTGGGAAGCAGCACTCCTATAACTCTGTCTTTGCCAAGTGCTTCCACGCAAAGTGCTGCTGTAACAGAGCTATCCTTGCCTCCTGATATTCCAAGCACCGCATTACATCCCGGCCCGTTTTCTTCAAACCATTCTCTTATCCATTCAACTATTTCGTTTTTCACTTTTTCAGCATTAAATGCCATGATCCACCTCCAGATATATTTTCAATTATTTGTTTCACATGCCTCAAACAAAAATTTTGACATTTCTCATTTTTGCTCCGTATGTTTTCTCACTGCACGGGTTATTCTTTCAAGCCCTGTTTTTACAACTGCTCTTGGCATTGCAAGGTTAAGTCTGATATATCCATCCGCATTGCCTGCAAAGAGCCTGTTGCCTCCCTCCAGGAGTACTCCTGCATTCTGTGCAAAAAACAAAGGTAAATCTTCTACATCGGGCAGCAGACTACCCATATTTATCCACGCAAAATATGTCGCCTGCGGAATTTCAAACTCTGCCTCCGGCAGATTCTCTCTAAGAAACTGCCCTGCAAATTCAAAATTTTTATCAATATACTCCTGCAGCTGCAAAAGCCATGCAGCTCCGTTTTCATATGCCGCCTTATGTGCTGCGATTGAAAGGGGATTTAACGAGCCTGTCATTTTGTCATGCTTTCTGAATCTTGTTCTCTCATCTTTGTCACGTATAATTATGTTCGAATGCAGTAGCCCGGCAATATTAAATGCCTTGCTCGCCGACATGGCAGTTATGAGCCTGTCATATTCAGGTATTATTTTGCCCATAGGTATATGCTTGTTTCCCAGTCTTGTCAGATCACAATGTATTTCATCAGAAACTATCCACAGGTTGTTTGACTGCACAATTTCTGCAATGCGTTTCAGTTCTGTTTCCGTCCACATACGCCCTGTGGGATTGTGAGGATTGCAAAGAAGCAGCATCTCAACCGACGCCTTGCTTGCTTTTTTCTCAAGATCCTCAAAGTCAATTTCAAACATGCCATCTGTATATTTGAGAGGCGATGTTACCATCTCAACACTGCTATATTCGCATGCATGCAGAAAATATCCATATGCCGGTGTCATCGTAAGAACTTTGCCAAAGGGCTTTGCTATGTCCTCTACAATCTGATATATTGCCGGAACGATTCCCGGAGAAAAAACTATCTCTTCTCTGTCAAAGCTCCAGTCATATCTGTTATAACACCAGTTTTCAAACGCCTCATAATATCCTGCATCTGAAACAACAGTATATCCTAAAATCTGTCTATCTATACGCTCTTTGATTGCGGCTCTGATTTCAGGTGCAACGGCAAAATCCATATCTGCAACCCACATGCGTATAAGCTGCTCCTCTGCATATGGCAATGTGAGCTCTATATTACGCCCGAAAATATATGAGCGCCATCCGTCTGTGTTGAGGGAATTTGTGTTTTTCCTATCTATAATTTCATCAAAATCATATTTCATGGTTACCTTTACTGTCAAAGCAGCAAATACTCCTTCATATTCTGTGCAAAAGCCTGGGCTCTCTGCCGGATTCCCTCTGAGGTCAGAATTTCTCCAGGGTTGTTTGCGGTTTCCATTATAGCAAATCTGCCGGGAAGTGCAAAGGTTTTATTCATATTAAGTCCGCTTATGAGCTGCTCTGCAACTATATCACTGCCGCTGTATCCAGATACTACTACACCAAACAGCAATTTTTCATAAAAGCTGCGCGTTCTGAACAAAGCCGTCATCCGGTTGACAAACGCTGTCAGATTGCCGCCAAGAGCATCATTGTAATTAGGCCCAATCATAACGAGAGCATCGCAATCTGAAATTGCTGGATATACCTGCTCAACTATAGGGCCTCCATAAAAGCAGCTCCCCTCTTCTCCAAAATGCAGGCATGTCTGATAAGAGCATCCTCTGCAGTCTACAATCTGACCGTTTCGAAGAGATATTTCTTTAATGTCGCACATATCAAGGTCACTTTTGACCATATCCCACAGGGCTATTGTATTTGATCTGTGCTGATTGCCTGCTGAAAGTGCCAGTATTTTCGGTTTTGCCTTTTTTTCAAAGCTATATTCTGTAATATTGTCTACAAGAGCTCTGGCGGCCTTCATATATGCTCCCATATTGTCTGTATTCAAATTTTGAGCCTGTATATTGTAGTTTTTAAGTGTTCTTGTGCCTTCTACAAGAGGTCTGCCCGGGAAAGTACATCCCGCCCTGTTGGCAGTGAATACAAGATTCCTTGCTGTTGATTTGGTATAAAGCTCGCAGTTGCCATCAATAAGGACGCCTGCCACGCAGTTTTCGAGTGCACTTTTGTTCAATCTGAGATACTTCATAATTTCATAAAGATGCATGTTGATACCTGATTCTCCAAGGGATACAGTAAACAGTATTCTGCCACCCTTCAAATCATGCTGCATCATTTCATCTGCTGTGCCTATCTCTGTACAGCTGTACCCATCGATTGCATAGCTTAGCACTTTTTCAAGCCTCTCCCGCCTTGAAAATTCAGGGCAGTATGGATTTATCAGTATCAGTTTTTTCATGACCGGTCTCCTTTACAATTGTGCAAGGTTATCATATGCTTTTTTGATTCTCTCAAAAAGCTTATCATCAAGAGCTTTATCCTCAATTATAATGCTGCCTGTCTCTGTGCGTTTGTTTTTGCAGCCAAGAAATGCCCCGCTATCTTTATCTCCAAGAAATACTGAAGAATAGTTCCATTCCTTTTGGAGCATCTGTATGATGGATATGGCCCCTGACGAAAGTGCAGGTGCAATATATGGCTTGAATCCATCTGCTCTTGTTTCAAGGTTTGATTTCACTGTAAGCTGTGTAAGCTCACTAGAAATCTCATCGTTATAGTTTTGGATGCTGTCTGCAATAACAAGATCCTCGCCATGAGGTCCGTAAGCTCTGCCTTCATCTTTGTATGATGCAAATCTAGCATCTTTATCTGCATAATATGCAGCTCTGGCATTCATAACCCCAAGCCCAAAGCCCTGAACCTGTGCAAGTCCGAGTCCTGCACGTACTGCCGCCTTGCAAAGAGGATCAACAGGGTCTGAAACGACTGCAAAAATTCCTCCGAAGTCTTCACATACTGCTTTTTTTGCATATTCCGAGATAAGACTCCTGTTAGCATCAAGCTGTGCCATGCGTACATCACCTGCTGCTCCTACAGGCGGCACCCCAAGTGAAGCACAGAATACAAACACATCACAATCAAAGAGCTTGTCCTCTGAGATAATTTCCACCTTTGGCATATCTCTTCTATCAGGATATCCTATCTGATTGATTTCTCTTTCGTATCTTCTCAGCAGTCTCTCATTCAAATCATATATTCCTATTCTGTCTACTGTTTCTCCGCCTAACAGGCGAAGCCCTATAACAAGTGTTCCTCCCACATCACCCATGGCAAGCACATTCACCCGTACCTTATCGCGTGCTGAAATATATTTGGAATCGCATAGAAGCTCAATGGTTCCCGAGGATTTTTTCACTTCCCTGCTTTTGCTGATAAGCTGATTTATATGTCTCATTTCATTACACTCTCCAGTCTTTTAAGTCTTTGCATATAGTCTTCCATGTAAACTGATGGAGATAAATTGAAATCCATCACCACACGATTTGATCCATTAGGCATTCTCGGCGATTTAATCACATCTGAGAGCCTTTTGATTGTGAGTTTTCTTTCAAACATGCTTTGGTATTCTTCCTCAAGAGTCTTGAATATCCTCGCTGCATTTTCAAGGCATGTGACTGACAAATCATATACTGCACCTCTTGGCGCATCTGAGAGAAAGCCCGGAGCTGCAAACGGCAGTATCAGATTTATGGAATTTATGAGGTTAGCTTCTGTTTTTTCTTCACTTCTGACCTCATCTCCTCCTATAAACGGACAGAGTGTTGATTCTACAAACCACGCCTTCATATTCGGCAGAAAATATACACTTCTGACTTTTCTGCCCTGTATCGTCATCAGGTCTTTGCCTCTACCTGAGAGAACTCCAACTACAACCTCTTTGATATCCACATTATTGTGTTTGAGTGCAGGATCAATAGCTTTAATTCTGTATCCCTTGTGAAGCAAATCATCTACAAGAATAATCGGCCTGTCAAAGGATTTGATAGTCCTGATCTGACTGTCTATCCCTGCATACATCGGATACTCCTTGATGACAAAGCTGTCTAAAGTCGGAGAAAACATTTTTTCTGTATGAAGAGTTTTGGTGACAGTATTTGGCACTGCTACACCTCTGAAGATCTTGCCAAAAGGCACACACATATAATCTCCCAGGACTCTTTTTTCGAGTCTTTTATTTGGCACTTTGTTGATGCCTGTAACTATATCGACAATTCTTCGATTCATAAGCTCTGCATCAAACGAAAGAATCAGCCCTCCCGGATTTATTTTTGTAAGTGCAATCTGCATTTGCTCATGAGACTCTTTAAAAATCTCCTGTATCCTTGGATTTTTGTTAAACGGTTCTTTAAGTGCAGTATTCATATTTTCGATTATTACTATGGGTTCTTTCATATTAACTTCATATATGCCAGATTCCTTACCCTGTATGCTTATCTGTGTAAATCCCTGTCTTTGAAGTGCTTCAACTGTTTCCCTGCGGGAAGTTTTTTCAAAAGGATGATATACAGCATATACAAGTTCCTCTTCAAGCGCCTTTGAGAGAATTTCACCCATGAGCAATCTGATGAGCTTGCCTCTATCCGCTCTTTTATTGCAATATATATCTTTTATGACAAGCATTTTGCCTACAGCTCTGTTTCTGATATATTCTGCTATTGATATGTCTCTGAATTCTTCATATAGATTCTTGGTCTCTATAACGCCTGCTACAGCAAAGGCGTATATCTGCCCGTTTTTGTTTCTTATTATTGCACTTTTTATGTCAGGCATTTTTATATATTTTTCAACATCAGCTATGCCTGCTCCCTGTTTTTGTATTTCTTCACATATCTCCTTTAATATATACCTGTCTGAAGATGCAGGCTCCACCAGAAGCTTTTGCTCTTCCAGGAAGCTTTTGTCCTGCGGCTCTCTGAGATACAGGCTGTTTTCATATATGAAGCTCTGAGCAACCGTATCAATCAGATTAGAAATATCTCTACCTTTATCAATGTTTTCTCTTATCCTCGTCGAACTTATATCCTCAAGATATACCGGTAATTTGAGCTCCTTAATTTGCCCTGATATGAATTTATAGTTTTCTTTCAGTTTTTCATAATTTTTGCTTTCTTCACCGTTTATTGCACGTCTGAACACTATATGATTCATGGTATGAATAGAGTTTTCCTCTGGCGGTTTTCTGTAGGATGAAGCGTTGAGTATTACGTCGCTCCCCACAACCATATACGGCTCCCTTTCGCCAAAAATTTCTTTCAGTTTTTTGAGATCTTTCGGGTTTGCTATATTTACAGAAACATCATCAGGAAACAGAAAAACATTCATCTTGTCTGCCACAGACATTGATATTATTTGTCTTCTAATCATTCTCGGCTGTGTTTTTTTTGACCACGAAAACTCATCTATTGCAAGATATACCTCAAAGCCTTCTGCTGCTATTGCCTCGACAATCCCCTTATGGCTAAGTGAAAACGGATCGAAGGTCCCTGGGAAAAATGCAATTTTCCTTTGCGGTTCAAGCACTTTTGCCAATTCTGCCATGTTCAAAGATGATACAAACCGATAAATATGATTTAATGCTGCTGCATTTGTGAAAAAGTTCATATCATAATTTTTTTCGGCGACAATAAGCGTCAGCATTTTTTTGTATATCTGAATAAATATATCTGTTTTCTCCTCGTCAGACATATGCTTGCTTCCAAAGATATGCTGACCTATTACCAGAAATGCTTCCTGGCTTATTGCTTCTCTGTAGTTTGAAAGCCCTTTGAGAATCATCCCCAGCATTATGTTTTTCCTGCCGTCATACTCTGCCTTGCTTTCACCATATTTGTATATATATGAATCGTACTGTTCTATAATTTCACCCAGTGTGTCAAGTGCAACAGAGCCTATCTTGTCATTAGTAGCCTCGACAAGTCCCTTCAATGATATTACAAATTCGTTCAGCTCTCCAGATGGCAGCAGAAGCGCCAGACTCCCCAGATAATCTGGTATATACTTAGAGAACTGATACTCCCCTATCTCAAGGCCTTTCATAAGCTCGACAGCTATTTCGTTTATCTGTTCAGGCAAAAGTGTCTTAGCTACAGTTATAAGGCTTTCTCCGGCTCTATGGCGCACTGTAACTCTTTCACTTACTTTGAGCAGATTCGAGAAATGAGCAGCAAAGTAGAATTTGCGATTCATATTTTCTGATGCAAGTGCTATATCTGTAAGCAGCTCTATATTTATAATCTTGAGTGCCCATGGTTTTCCTACTTTAAGATTATCTCTCAGCATGCTTGAAACAGCTTCTTCATCACTCATATATACTTCTAAAGGAGGCATGTCACAACCGTTTATATTGCTCCTTATTTTATCGACAAGGTAATCTATACTGCAGTAGCTTCCTTTCACGTTCTTAATTGCAGACATAATTTCTGTTTTAGCATAACCAGAAAGCTTCATGATTGAAATATGTTCTGCTGCTCTTAATGCGGCAATTTTGAGCGGCAGCGATGCTTTCTTTGACATCCTGCAGGCAAATTCCGATATGCTTTTTTTCATTCCCTCTGTGAGCAATTCCTCGGGTATCATAAGGATTGAATCAAGTAATACAAAAGCTGATTTTTCACCTATTCTGTTTTTTTGGAGCAGGTTGAAAAATTTTATTAAAAAATCCATTGTTTTATTTCTATCGCTACTCCTTAGTATCTCTGCAAGTACTATTTTGAGAGTGTATCCTATCCAGCTTTTGTGCTGGTCTGTCATGCGGTAATCAGGAAATACGATTTTGTTAAGATATTCTTCCCATAGCAAAACAGCATCGCTTCCGCTATCTATATTCACCCACTCAGGCAGTTCTTTACGGTAAACATCATCATATTGTGCAATTATAAGACCTATCAGACGAGCAGCCTGTCTTCTGATATCACCTTCCCTGTGGGCAAGAAGTTCATATAGAAAGCTTACAGTCATGAGTTTTTCACTCTTTGTCATATATGTACAGTATTCTGTCAATATGTTAAGATATGTTCTCTGTTTTTTCCACTGCCTTTCACTCCTGGCGGCTTCTATCAGGCTGCCGAATGCCGATTCATTGTTAAAAACAGACATCAGCTTTATATTATGTTCAATTGCTCTGTATTTGAGACGCTGCACAACCTCAACTCCAAAAAGGAGCGAAGCATCCTTGCCCGCCTCTTCACAGGCATCAGCTTTAACTGCTTCCACATCAATATTAATTCCCAGGTTTTTGAGGTAGTTTTCAAAATCAACAAGCTTGGCATATACTTTTTCATATCTGGCGCGTTTGCTGCTGTCCACATTGTCCAGCTTTTGAAGTATTACACCAAACGCCTGCTCCAGTGTATAGAATTCAATATATTCTTTTGCTCCCATTTTGCGGTTTTTAACTCTAAAATCTGCATATATCAGCAGCAAAGCCTCAACCGACAGGTTTTCAAGCTCTAAATCCCATGTTGAATGATTGCTTGCTATGTGGGCTATCATAGGCGTTCCAAGCCTTTTGAGTAGCTTGTCCGTGTAATAGTAATGCAAATATGGAATTCTTGCCGATTCTTTTTCACTGCATCCGAATTTACCGATATCATGCCCTGCCGCAGCCCCTGACAAAAGCGCCATGTCTATAGGCAGACCTTTATCTGCGAGCTGCCTGCCTATATATACTGCCATGTAATGCACACCGCTTATGTGATCAGATATGTTAAATGGCGTTATCTCACTATATATGCGCATAAATTCAAATATGTAGCTGTCATGCCAGAATTCTTTGAATCTGGTATACTCAGCTTCTGATACGCATCCTGCCACCTCTTCATCTTCAAGAAGCTTCACACTTGTTCTTGCAGCATCTTTATCAGATGCATACTCTGCCTCAAGTGCCGCTCTATAGCTTTCCATAAGAATGATTAATGCTTTTTTTTCATTTTCATACTCCATATCAAGAGCAAAATTTTCAGGATAAAGCCTCGCTCTTGCTGCTTTGCATGCAAATTCAAGCCACCCTATTTCCGGGTCATCTGCAAATTCATTCATAAGAGGCTTAACTGCATCCAATATATCAGCAGCTTTAAATCTGTTTTCACAAAGACAGTCATGCATTTTCTTTTTCCACTCTGTTTTTGACATAATAGCCAGCATCTCGTTTTTTTTGATTCCTATCTTTTTAAGTAAAGATTTGCTCGTCAGTGCCGATTCTGCCCTGTTTATAATATTGTCTGTCATAGCCTTATCCTCTCAAATAAATATGTTTACAATATATTTTAACTTATGCGCCTGAAACTTTCAATAATTTACACGTCATGTGATGAAATCACATCAGAAATGTTGTAAAATATGTTCTGTATTCATTTTGGAGGAAGTAAAATGAACAATAAGACAAAATCAATGCTGCTGATGGTAATATGTGCTGTTTTGTGGAGCACAGCAGGAATATTCATCAAGCTTATCAGCTGGAATCCGTTTATCATTTCAGGCCTCAGAGGACTTATCGCCGCTGCTGTGCTTGCAATATATATGAAATCTCAGAATATACATCTAAAGGTGCAAAAAAACTCAATAATGGCTGCAATAGGGCTTGGCGGCTCAGCTACGATGTTTACTGTCGCAAACAAGCTGACCACTGCTGCAAATGCAATAGTTTTACAGTTTACAAACCCTATATTCATACTCATCATCTTTGCTGTATTTTTCGGACGCAAATTAAAGAGATATGACATCATAACTGTAATAGTTATAATGGTGGGAATTGCACTGTTTTTCTTTGATCAGCTTACACCGGGCAGGCTGGCAGGCAACCTGCTTGGCATAGGAGCAGGGATATTACTTGCTGTAATGTATGTGTTCACGGGAGAGTCGGGAGAGGATGATGATCTTAGAATGACAGGAATACTCTTTGCTCATCTGCTGTGTTTTCTAATAGGCATGCCGTTTATGATAGCATATACACCTCAGGCAGTCACTTTGACAGAGGTGCTGTCCATACTGGCATTGGGCATATTTCAGCTTGGTCTTGCATATGTACTGTACTGCCTTGCTTCAAAAGACTGCAAACCACTTGCCTGCTCTCTTATCGGTGCGCTTGAGCCACTTTTGAACCCTGTATGGGTATTCATATTTGATGGAGAAGCTCCGGGAATATTTGCACTGATAGGGGGAGCCGCAGTAATAGCAACCATTTGCATATGGTGCGTGCTTGACAGCAAAAACGAAGCAAAAATAACCGCCACGTCCTAAAAAACTGGCGGTTATTTTTAAAGTAATGTTCTTTCCCTTACGCAAACTGGCTGTTATACAGGTCAGCATAAAATCCTCCTGCAGCAAGTAGCTCGCCATGAGTTCCCTGCTCTACAATGTCACCATGATTCATTACAAGTATCAAATCAGCATCTCTGATGGTTGACAGCCTGTGAGCGATTATGAAGCTTGTTCTTCCCTGCATCAGGTTGCCCATTGCCTTTTGAATGAGCATTTCAGTTCTCGTATCTACAGAACTGGTGGCTTCATCAAGTATCATTACAGGAGCATCCGAAAGTATCGCTCTTGCTATTGTAAGCAGCTGTTTTTCACCCTGCGATATATTCTCTGCATCTTCGTTTACAGGAGTGTCATATCCCTTGGGCTGTGATTTAATAAAATGATCTATGTTTGCTGCCTTGGCCGCTGCTTTTACTTCTTCATCCGAAGCATTCATCCTGCCATACCTGATATTATCCATAATGCTACCGCTGTAAAGCCATGTGTCCTGCAGTACCATTCCAAACATTTTTCTCAGGTCTTCTCTTGAATAATCCGTAATATCAGTATCATCTATATATATATGACCACTGTTTAATTCATAAAATCTCATTAGAAGCTTTACAATAGTTGTCTTACCTGCTCCTGTAGGTCCTACTATTGCGACTTTCTGACCCTGTTTTATCTCTGCCGAAAAATCATTTATGACTGTTTTTTCTGCATTGTATCCAAAGGATATATGCTCAAAAGTAACATTTCCCTTGTGCCTACCTATATCAGGTACTTTTAAAAGAGCGCGCTCTTTCTTTTCGGTTTCTTCCTCTTCATTTATAAATTCAAACACGCGCTCTGCCGCTGCAGCAGTCGACTGAAGCATATTGGCAACATTAGCAAGCTGAGCTATAGGCTGGTTGAAATTCCTGACATATTGAATAAACGCCTGTATATCGCCTATTGACACTCTGCCATTTATTGCAAATATCCCTCCGAGTATGCATACAAGCACATATGCTATATTACCAAACAGATTTGAAACAGGCTGCATAAGTCCTGACAGAAACTGTGACTTCCATGCCGACTCACACAGGTGCTCATTTATCTCATCAAAGGTCTCAATAGCTGCCTCTTCACCATTAAAAGCTTTTACAACCTGATGACCTGTATACATTTCCTCAACATGACCGTTGGCATCTCCAAGATACTTTTGCTGATCCATGAAGTACTTTTGTGTCTTTTTTACTACGACTTTGATGAGAAGCGCTGACATCGGTATTACTATTACTGCCATCAGGCTCATCCATATATTTATTGATACCATCATTATCAGTATGCCTATTACTGTAGTAGCACTCGTTATAATCTGGGTCATAGACTGATTCAGTGACTGGTTTACTGTTTCCACGTCGTTGGTCACCCTGCTTAATATCTCTCCATGGGTCTTGGTATCAAAATATTTAAGTGGCATTCTGTCCATTTTTTCTGATATTTCTTTTCGGAGCCTGTAGGTTATTCTCTGTGACACGCCTGACATCACATATCCTTGCAGAAATGACAACAGAGAGCTTGCCACATATATTGCACACAAGAAGATAATAATATCAAGGAGTGCTTCAAAATCAATGCCTGTCCCAGACATAAGTCCTTCTACAACTTTGTCTGTAGCTCTGCCTAAAACCTTGGGAGAAACAATTGTGAAAATTGTGCTTCCTATGGCAAATATAAATACGGTTGCTATCTGCCACTTGAAGTTTCTTGCATATCTCCAGAGCTCAAGCATTGTTCCCTTGAAATCCCTGGCTTTCTCTCCGGGCATCATACCTGCCGGGCCTCTGCCTGACCCTGCTCTTGGTCCTTTCCTTGGTTGTGCCATTTATATCTCCCCCTTTCTGCTGTCAAGCTGTGAACCTGCTATCTCTCTATATACTTCACAAGTCTGCATGAGTTCTTTGTGAGTCCCTTTACCTGCAATCCGCCCTTCATCCAATACAATAATCTGATCAGCATCAGCTATAGTACTTATCCTTTGCGCAACAACAAGCAATGTGCTTGTTCCTGCAGAATTTTTAAGCTCCTTACGCAGCAGCGCATCGGTTTTAAAATCCAGGGCCGAAAAGCTGTCATCAAATATATATATAGGAGCCTTCTTCGCCAATGCTCTTGCTATTGAAATTCTCTGCTTCTGACCTCCTGATACATTGGTGCCTCCCTGCGCAACAGGTGCATTAAAGCCTTCATCCTTTTCCATTATGAAATCCTCTGCCTGTGCAATTTGGGCAGCATTTTTTACGTTTTCAATGCTTTTGTCTGCTGCGCCATAAGCAATGTTGCTTTGTATATCTCCTGAAAAAAGCATACCCTTTTGAGGTACATAGCCAATCATATTTCTAAGGTCATGCTGCTTCATGTCTCTGATATCAACATCATCTATCGTGATGCTTCCCTCTGTCACATCAAAAAACCTTGGAATCAGATTCACAAGAGTTGTTTTGCCGCTGCCTGTAGAACCGATAAATGCTGTCATTTCTCCCGGCTTTGCAACAAAGGATATATCAGACAGCACAGCATCCTCTGCATCTTTGTACCTGAAGCTTACATTTTTGAATTCTATAACTCCATGTCTGTTCGCTGCTTCCTGCGTGTTTTCTTTATCCTTGATTGATATTTCTTTTTTGAGGATTTCTCCCACTCTGCCCATTGATACTGCTGCCCTTGGCAGGAAAATGAACATCATAGCTATAAACAGGAAAGAAATTATTATCTGCATAGCATACTGTATGAATGCCAGCATACTGCCTATTTCAAGGTTGCCGGCATCAATATAGTGTGCCCCCGCCCATACAATGAGTATTGATGTCAGATTCATTATGAGCATCATTACAGGCATCATTACAGACATTGCTCTGTTTACAAACAGATTAAGCTGTGTAAGTTCTCTGTTGGCATTATCAAATCTGTCTTCTTCATGTTTTTGAGTGTTAAAAGCTCTGATTACCAGAATACCTCTCAACCTCTCATTCATTACGAGATTAAGTTTATCTATCTTTTCCTGGACTACTTTGAATTTAGGCAGGGTTATAACAAACATAAAAGCCATGAGTATTATTATTGCTCCAAATGCTATACCTATAGTCCATGCCATAGATGCACTTGTCCTCAGTGCTTTGATTATTGCACCTATACCCATTACCGGTGCAAACAGCCCCATTCTGACAGTCATTACAGACGCCATCTGTATTTGCTGCACGTCATTGGTTGATCTTGTTATAAGGGATGCCGTCGAAAAGCCCTCCATCTCTTCATTTCCAAAGTGCATTACTTTTCTGAATACATCCTTCCTTATATCTCTCGCAGACATTGCAGCTGTTTTGGACGCAAACAGGCTGACTCCTGCCGCGCATAAAACAATTGCTGCTGAAATTCCTATCATTATGATACCGATTTTGTAGATTTCTTTCATATCGCCTGCTATGATTCCATCATCGATAATATCTGCCATATATCCCGGAAGTGCCAGTTCAAGCATTGCTTCAGCAAAAAGCAATACAACTGCTGCAAATATATATGGTATATACGGTTTAAAATATTTTATTGTTTCTTTCAAAGCTGTCTCTCCTCTCTCAATTTCTTCCTTATGTCCTTACTTATTTTTTCTTCAATCATCGCCTCATGAGCTCTAAGCTCCGTATCCCCTGAAACTGCCTTTATGAGATTTTGAGCCATTTTGTCAAGAAGTCTGCTGCAAACATGTATTTCCTCTAAAGACATACCCTCTGTCAGAATTCTATTAAGCTTTGCTATTGCCTCTTCATTTTTTCCGTTGATTTTTTTCATTTTATCCGTAGGATAAAGCTGATATTCACGCTTATCCTCAGGATTGGTTTTTCGTTCTATAAGTCCCGTATCCATCATCGTTTTCACTGTTCTTGCAACTGCACCTTTGTCAATCCTCAAGGTCTTTGCAATCTGCTCCTGCGATATTCCCGGTGATTTACAAATCTCCACAAAATATGGTACAACTCTGCCCGGCACATTGTATTCCATAAGCAGCTTTGACATAAATACAGTACTGTATCTATGGATTATCGAAAATTCTTTACCAAAATCATTCATAAGATCCTCCGAAACCAGTTGCTTATGCAACCGTTGCTTTGACAACCATTATACGCATGCATCCTGAAAAAGTCAATTTCCTTATCATATATTTCACAAAAAATTCACTTAAAAAGCTGCCCTTACGGACAGCTCCAGTTATATCTATTATTTAGTTTTGATATTTTGCAGGAATCATTATTTGTTAACGGAATCCTTTAAAGCCTTACCTGCTTTGAATACAGGAGCTTTTGATGCTGCAATTTTGATGATTTCGCCAGGTTTTCTAGGATTTCTTCCCTGTCTTGCTTTTCTTTCTCTTGTCTCAAAAGTACCAAATCCAATAAGCTGTACTTTTTCACCCTTGGCAAGAGCTTCTTCTACGCAGCTTACAAATGCATTAACAGCTATCTCAGCGTCTTTTTTTGTGAATTTAGTTTTCTCTGCTACAGCAGAAATCAAATCAGCTTTATTCATAAATAAATCCTCCTCATATTATATAAACATTACATCATATTGTTTCCATCGGGTAAATCCATTATCCGTTGAAATCTTCGAATCAGTGACACTATTTTCTCATTTTTACCCCTGTTTGTCAACACCTTTGTCAATATACATTTAAAAAATCCATCCAAACACAGACATTCTTCACATAGCACTACTATTTTATGAATTTCTTCATAAGTTTTACCAATCTGCTACCTCCAGGTACCATTGCCGCCTCTTCAACTGTTATGGTCCTTGTAGCAAAGAGCATTACAGCATATACTACTGCCGACAGAATTATTGAAATCAGAACAGCCATGCTGCTGCCTGTAAGCTTTGCAACCAGATTATATGAAACAATTGTAACAACAGACATTGCTGCAGTAGCTATTATCGGCTTAATAAAGCTCTGCAATATATTAAACCTTACACCAGTATATTTCTTTATTGCCGCTATATCAAGCCCCGCAGCAATTATATATGCCACACATGTTCCCATAGCTGCGCCTATAACATTAAGGCTTCCAATCCCTACAAGTATATACGTAATTATTGTCTTGAAAACCGCCCCGATTATAAGGTTTCTTACAGGTATAAGCTGCTTGCCTATCCCCTGAAGCGCTCCTGTAAGCGTCTGAGCTATTGCAAGGAATATGAATCCGAAAGCAAGCATCATCAGACTTCGCGCTGCATCAACCGCCATATCATGCTGGCTACTGTACAAAAGTAAAAGCACTGGTTCTGCTAAAATTATCAGTCCGGCTGCACATGGAAAGCTGAGTATGTTTGCCATTCTCATTCCCATCTGAACATTGGTTTTAAGTCCTTTTTTATCTTTTTCTCTAAATGCCATACTTATGGCAGGCACCATGCTTATCGCTATGGACTGAACTATTATCTGAGGGAAATTGACAATCGTTCCTGCCATGCTTGAAAGCTCCGTAAACAGATTCTTTGCTTCACTGTAGCTGTAGCCTATTGCCTGAAGTCTGTTTGATACAATTGAAGCATCAATCAAGTTCATAAGAGGCATTATACATGCGCCCAAGGTAATCGGAATAGCAATAATGAGAATTTTTTTAGTTATATCTCCTGTTTTTTCTCTGGTTTTAAGCTTGCCCCGCTCAATTTTTTTGTGAATGGTTTTTCTGTTTGCCATATAGATAAGCCATACAACAATCAGGCCTCCTATTGCTCCTGCACTTGCACCAAAAGTCGCTCCTGCTGCCGCATATTCCGGATTCTCCGCGAATCTGTCAAGCAGTATCCTGGTAAGTGCAAGCCCGATACCAACTCTGAAAACCTGCTCTATAATCTGTGAAACTGCTGTCGGGTTCATGTTTTGCATCCCTTGAAAATATCCTCTGTATGCAGACATTATAGGGATAAGTATCAAAGCCGGAATAAGTGCTCTCAGTGCATACGATGTTTCGGGAAGCCCTATTTTTTGAGCATACCAGTCAGCTCCCACAAGGCAAAGAAGACCGGTTCCAAGGCCAATTGCTCCAAGCAGTTTAAACGACACCTTGAACACGTTATTTGCTGCATAGTGATCTCCTACAACCGTTCGCTCTGCAACCATTCTCGATATTGCAACAGGTATCCCCGCCGTTGCCAGCGTAAGCAGTATATTGTATATGGGGTACGCTGCCTGATAGTATGCCATGCCGCCGCCCAGCCAGTTTGTTACAGGAATCCTGAAAACAGCGCCCATGAGTTTTACAATTATACCTGCAGCACCCAGTATTACTGCTCCGCCTACAAATGATTTTTTACTCATAAAATCCTCTCTATAAGCTTGATAATATTTTTTTTGTATGTTTTTGCACTTCAAATATTGTTTTTTCTATATCAATCGTCATATATTCGCCATTCTGATAAAGAATATTTCCATCGCACATCGTAAGAACAACATCATTCCCTGATGCAGAATATATGATATTATTCAAAATGTTATGGGCAGGATACATATATGGTTTGTCTGTATCTAATACAACTATATCCGCTCTGAAGCCTTCTTTGATAAGGCCGGTGTCAGCTCTGCCCTGTGCTTTTGCTCCTGCATATGTTGCAGCTTCAAGCACTTCTTTTGGAGAAATTACTGCAGGATTTCCTGTAAAGCCCTTGGTTGCAAGGGCAAAGAATTTCATTTCTTCTATAAAATTAAGGCTGTTGTTGCTTGCTACGCTGTCAGTACCTATCGCGACATTTATACCTTTATCAAACAGTTTTGAAACATCACATACTCCGCTTGCCAGCTTCAGATTGCTCACAGGATTTACTGCAACCGTAACACCCTTGTCTCTGAGAATATCGTAATCCTCCCCTTCTATCCACACGCAGTGTGCCGCCACGCATGGAGTTTCAAACATCCCAAGACTGTTGAAATATTGTGCGGGAGTCATGCCTCCATGTCTTTCTTTGCATTCCTCATGCTCGGATTTTGTTTCTGAAAGATGAACATGCATATTGGCGCCTATTTCACTGGTATATTCGGCAAGCTGTGCAACAGCTACAGGGGTTGTCGTATACTCGGCATGAATACTCATATCTGATTTAATTCTGCCATCTGCCGCCCCGTTATATTCCTTGTAAAACGTCACCGCTTCGATGAATCTGTCAGTGCCCCATAAATCACCATCGTCAAAATGCGTTATGGATCTTGAGATATTAGCTTTTGCTCCTGCATCAATTACTGCTTTTGCAACGTAATCGCAAAAGTAATACATATCAGTGCTTGACACTATACCAAATCTTATAGACTCAGCCATTGCAAGCAGGCTTGCCCAGTATACAGCCTCACCTGAAAGTTTGTCTTCAAAAGGAAATATTTTTTTGTTGAGCCAGTCAGAAAGTGCCATATTTTCACCATAGCCTCTCATTAAAGTCATTGCACTGTGACTGTGAGAATTGACAAAACCCGGAAGCATAACCTTGCCTGTGCCGTCATAAACATCACCGTAATCTCCATCAGGCATAACATCTGAAATATATTCGATATATTTATCTCTGATGCCTACATACATATTGCTTCGGGCATCAAAATTTTCATCTATAACAGTTATATTTTTAAAAAGCATATATTCTCCTTTACTTTTTCAACACTAATTGTTAATTATATCATACTTTCCCCCGGTCAAACCACAAAATTTACCTTATCACCTGTTTTTTACACAAAAAAATACTACCCTCATATCTCCTTTGTTTATTATTTTATTATGGCTATATATTATCACAATATACGAAATTTAGAAATACCGGCAGAGCAGTACACCCCACCGGTATTTGGCTAATCATCATATTCTTTATCAAATTTAAGGATTTTACCCGTCCTGGCGTCAATATCAATCTCGTACTCCATATTCTGATACTTGAAGTCTATCTCATATTCCCCGTCATCGAGTTCTATTTCATAGTCATGTATCTGTGAAGCACCCAGTCCTGCTTTGGCAAGCGCTGTCTCTTTGGCCTCTGAACGTCCTATATATTTGCTGTCACTACCACTTCCATTGCTATTGCTATTGCTATAATCGCCTTCATATCCATCGCCATCTGTTTCATATTCAAGTATGCTGCCTGTGGTAGCATCTATTTCAAACTCATATTCAACGCTGCCACTGTAAAACTCAACATCATATGTTATGATTCCGTCATCACACTCAAATTCTACAATATAGTCTGATATCTGCGACTTGTCAAGTCCTGATTTATCAAGCGCTATTTCAAGTGCCTTATCCTTGCCTATATACTGGCTCTTGTTGACTTCTCCATAAGTCACAGCAGATGTTTTTTCATTGTTTTTTTCTGTTGCAAGAAGTATCAGCTCCTGGGTTGAAAGCTTGAGAAGCCCTGCCTCTGTCAATCTGCTGTCTGCAGCAACAAGGTTTTTAATGAGCCACGCCTTGCCTTCTGAAATACCATTTTTTACTGCAAAATCTGCAACTTCCTTATCATCTGTTATACACTGACCCATGACTGCTGCAGAAAGCGCATAGCTTTCAAGATACTGATTCAGGCTTGAAGAAAGTTCTTCCTGAAGGCTTGTACCTTTATCATTGTCTTTTGCATGGACAGATACCAGTATCGAATTCGATATATCATTGAGGTATCCCTGCTGCAGCATTGAACCAACTATGGCATTGGCTGCAACCTTCATATCAGTCCCTGCAAGAGACATTCCGTCAAGAATCTCCTCACCATCTCTGTTTACGGCTGAAGCTTCTATCACTTTGCCCTCATCATCTACTGAAATCTCTATGCTCGGATTTACGTCAAGCCCTATTATTGCCGCCGCATCCGATGTGCCATGCCCTCCAAAAACCAGCACACCTACTACGCATATCACAATGGCTGCTGCAACAGACCCCATTGCTTTATATAAAGGTCTTTTTTTCTTTGGTTTTATATATACCTGTTTTCTGTCAGTTTGCCTGTCCTCCTGATTTTCAATGCCGCAGGCTTTCATAATATCGTCTAATCTGTCAGGGGTGGCACTACATATTGCAGCATGAATGCTTTTTTCAATTTCTCTGTTATTCATAGACTACACCTCCCTGCCTTCAAGAGCTTTTTTTAGTTTTTTGAGGCTCCGGTTGTATTTCGAAAGCACTGTAGAAACGGGCATGTCAACTATATCCGCAATTTCCCTGTGTTTCATACCTGTCATTGAATGAAGCATTACAATCTGTCTTTCTTCTTCATTAAGCACATTCATTGCTTCCTCTAAAACAATGGCGTTTATGCCAGACTCATGGCAATTATCAGATATATAGTGGGCATGATCAGTTATGTCATCATGCTGTTTTGTATCGCGTATTTTGTTGTAGCACATGTTTCTTACTATAGTAAGTATCCACGCCATTGGCTTACCCTGCTTCTGATATGTGTCTGCAGAATTATATATTTTGATGTATACCTCCTGCATTATATCTTCAGCATCATGACTGTTTTTGAGAATCGAAAGTGCGAAACCGTAAACAGTATCTGAAGTGAGCGCATACAGCTCCTTAAAAGCTGATGCGCTTCCTGCCGCTATATCTGATAGTATTTTTTCATTTACATAAACCGCCATAATATACTTCCCATAATTTATTAGTAAGCTTTCTGGTACTCCCTGCTGTACTCTACCATTTTGCCTGATCTTGCATTTACTTCGCACTCATAAACGAAATTCCCTTTTCTGAATTTAACTTCATAGATTTCCTTGCCGTCATCGCGATCATAATAGCAGGTAATATAATCAACTGATGATGCTTTCACTCCAGCGCATTTTAACGCTTTGTTCTTTGCGGCAGTTTTGCCTATTAAGCTTCCTGATGAGTGAACATATCTGTACTCAACGGTTTTTTCTCTGATAAATCCGTTCTTGGCACTTACTTCATAGGAATATTCTTTGCTGCCTTTTGTAAATTCTATCTCATATCCGGAGCCTTCTCTCTCACACTCAAGACCCCATACTGCCGATCTTGTTGTTCCAGCATTTTTGAGGGCTTTTGAGATTGCAGTGCTCTCACTTATATATGATGCTCCAAATACTGCAGCTCCCGATGATACTACCATCACTGCTGCAAGCGTCAATGTTACAACCTTTTTTATCAATTTGTTTTTCATAACTTTATCCTCCTTGTTATTTGCTTATTTATATATACAACACAGGAGAATATATTTTTATTGCATCTGTTTTTAAAAAATTTTATTTTTTTTCTGAAAGACTCAAAAGGAGCTCTAAAGTCTCATCAAGCCATTTATCTTTGAGTGCAGTCAGCTTCATAAGCGGCTTCACACCACCGTGAAAGAAAATACGCATGCCATATTTTTCCGAAAGTGCTGCAAGCACCAGGCCTTTCAATCTGTTGTCTTCGCCAAAAGCAAAAACAACTCTGTTTTTTTCAGTATATATTCTGGATATGCATTCTTCTGCGGCCAGCTTGCGTATTCTTGATATTCTGATAAGGTTCATTACCTGCTGCGGAACATCTCCGAATCTGTCTATAAGCTCTTCTATAATATCTTCTTCGTTTTCTTTTGTTTCGATACCTGCGATTTTTTTGTACATATTGAGCTTGAGGGTTTCATCTTCAATATATCTGTCCGGGATATATGCCTGTACAGGAATTTCTACAAGAGTTTCTTCCTTGTTTTCATTTACAGTTTCTCCCTGCAACGCTTTTACTGCATCAGCAACAAATTTACAATAAAGCTCATATCCGATCTTGACCATATGCCCATGCTGAGCAGTACCGAGTATGTTTCCTGCTCCTCTGATTTCAAGATCTCTCATGGCCACCTTGAAGCCTGAGCCAAACTCTGTAAATTCTTTTATAGCTCTAAGACGTTTTTCGGCCACCTCATTAATCACCTTGCCCGGCCGGTACATCAGATATGCATATGCCATTCTGTCAGACCTGCCTACTCTGCCACGGAGCTGATAAAGCTGGGAAAGCCCAAATCTGTCCGCATCAAGCACAATCATAGTATTAACGTTTGATATATCAAGTCCCGACTCGATTATAGTGGTGGCTACAAGCACATTTGTTTCCCCGTCTATAAAATCCAGCATAACATTTTCAAGCTCTATCTCATTCATCTGCCCATGGCCTGTTGCAACCTTTGCATCCGGAACAAGAGACATTATTTTCGAAGCAACAGAATCTATACCCTGTACTCTGTTAAATACAACATATACCTGTCCGCCTCTTTCAAGTTCTCTTTCGATGACATCACGTATGATATCATCCTCCTGTTCAACAACATACGTCTGAACCGGAAGCCTGTCCTCAGGCGGTTCTTCTATAAGGCTCATATCTCTGATTCCTGTCAGTGACATGTGAAGGGTCCTTGGTATAGGAGTTGCTGACAGCGTAAGAACATCCACGTTTTTTTTCAGTCTTTTGATAGCTTCCTTGTGCTTGACACCAAATCTTTGTTCTTCATCTATTACAAGGAGCCCAAGGTCTTTGAAAGCAACATCATCAGAAAGCAGCCTGTGTGTGCCGATTACCAGATCAACCTGCCCTTTTTTTAATTGCTGTATAATCTGCAGCTGCTCTTTGTCAGTCTTGAATCTTGACAAAACCTCTACCTTGAACGGGAATTTTTCAAATCTGTCCTTAAGTGTATAATAGTGCTGATTTGCAAGTATTGTCGTAGGCACAAGCATTGCAGCCTGTTTGCCTTCGGCAACGCACTTGAACAGAGCTCTTGCCGCAACCTCAGTCTTGCCAAATCCCACATCTCCACAAAGAAGCCTTTCCATTGCAGCAGGCCTTTCCATATCAGCTTTTATCTCTTCAATGCATCTTAGCTGATCGTCTGTTTCAACATATGGAAAACTGTCTTCAAACTCCTGCTGCCATGGCGAATCAGGTCCAAAGGCATATCCTTTTTCAAGCTGCCTTGCTGCTGTAAGTTCAATCAAATCGGCTGCCATTTCAGCCACAGCAGCTTTTGCTTTGGCTTTAGTTTTTTTCCATTCAGTGCCTGAAAGGCTGCTTATCTTCGGTGTTATACTGTCTGCACCCGTGTATTTCTGAACTATGTCCATCTGTTCCACAGGAACATATAATATGTCTTCTCCTGCATATTTGATATACAGGTAATCCTTTTTTTCACCGTTTACAGTAAGCTGCTTAATTCCCATGAACTTGCCGATACCGTGGTTTTCATGAACAATATAGTCTCCCTTTTTGATATCTGCAAAGCTTTTTATCTGCGAAGTGTTTTCGTTTTTAATTCTTCTTTTTCTTTTTTTGTGTCTGCTTGCCGCAAAAATATCGCCATCTGCAAGCCACACTTTCCTGCTTTCAGGAAAGTCTATACCGGATGTAAGCTCTCCAAATGCTACCATCACTTTTGTTTCAAGGCCTTCTCTTGAAAGGAATTCCTTCATGTTTTCAATACGTTCCTTTGAAGAACAGACAATGGTTATTTCATAGTCTTTTTTGATGTAGGATTTAAGCTCT
>CAVAON010000022.1:0-25844 GCA_963590215.1 Anaerovoracaceae bacterium
TTTGAACAGGTAGCCGAATTATTCTCATAAAGAAATCTCGACGTGAGATGACATCATCCCGTCGAGATTCTTTTACTCTTTATCGAGGGGTGTGAACAGTAACGTTTTTTTATTTATATTATGCTGTTTTTTTCAATATTGATTCTTGTTTCGCATTGTGATTTCTCTTAGCAACATATTCTAAGGAAGCTCCGACGTGCAATTACATTAATTCCCAACGAAAGCTATAATCCAAACTTGTTTGTTCAAGTTGTACAAACAAGTTTTACTTCTTGGCAAAATAAAACCCCAATGCATAAACACTGGGGGTTTTGAGTCTTTGTAAAGAGGTTCCTCGTTGGGATAGGTCTCTGAGCCGTAAAGCACCACGCTTCGCTGTGCTTCTGGCAGGGGACCTTCCTGCAACTCGTTCCTCGTTGGGATAGGTCTCCCTATCTCTTTGAGAATTGGCTTGCTCTTCTTGCCTTCTTGAGACCGTATTTCTTTCTTTCCTTCATTCTGGAGTCTCTTGTTAAGAAACCTTCAGCTTTTAAAGGTGCTCTGTAGCTTTCCTTGTCTGCTACGCAGAGAGCTCTTGAAATGCCGTGTCTTAAAGCACCAGCCTGACCTGTAAATCCGCCACCTGTTACTGTTGCGATAACGTCGAATTTACCTTCGCATCCTGCGATTTCAAAAGGTCTTTTTACTTCTCTCTTAACTATTTCCATTCCGAAATAATCTTCAAGAGGTTTTTTGTTTACTGTGATGTTTCCAGTTCCAGGGATTAATCTAACTCTAGCAACTGAAGACTTTCTTCTGCCTGTTCCGTAATACTGCATTTTTGCCATTGTCTATTCCTCCCTTTCCTTAAAAATTCCATACTTCAGGCTTCTGAGCTGCATGATTATGCTCAGGCCCTGCGTAAACCTTAAACTTCTTGTACATCTGTCTGCCGAGCTTACCATTTGGCATCATTCCCTTAACTGCATGTCTGATGATTTCGCATGGGTCTTTTGCCTGCAGCTTTTCAAAAGAAATCTCTTTTAATCCGCCCGGATAACCTGTATGGTGCTTGTAGATTTTTTTCTGTCTTTTCTTGCCTGTCACTTCTATCTTCTCTGCATTGATTACGATTACATAGTCACCGCAGTCAACATGTGGAGTATAGATAGGTTTTTTCTTTCCTCTAAGGATAGCTGCCGCTTCTGAAGCAAGTCTACCAAGAGTTTTGCCTTCTGCATCAATAACGTACCATTTACGTTCAATCTCTGCAGGTTTTGCGATAAATGATTTCATCTTTGTTCCTTTCTACCTACTGGGATACATCGCATGTATCTGTTTCGGTTCTGCCTACTGGGTTGAATATGGTTTCAGCTTGTTCGGCATTACTAATTTAATTAGCGGATAGCCCGTATATACAGTCGCTATCACCTCTTGCATGTCTTGCAGCACCACAAAGCAGTGCCATGCGCATGACACAGAACTATTCTATAATATTTAATACTGGTTGTCAAACATTTTTTGACCAATGCCAAATATTTGCAAATGCTCGCTTCATCATTTGTCATGCTCAATCAGTGCAATATTAACCCCGTTCGGATCTTTTATGAATGCCATTTTACCAACCAGTATCTTCACAGGTTCCATGGTAATCTCAACGCCCTTTGCTTTAACCTCTTCAAGAGTTTTTTCAAGGTTTTCAACATCAACACCCACCGAGTAAAGACCTGTTTCAAAATCCTTGTTTTCAATAAGTTCTATTATTGAGCCTCCGCCATTGACAAATGTGATTTCTGAGCCGTTTGGCAAATCGAAAGTTTCCTGCACAGGGAATCCCATTATATCCTCATAGAAAGCTACTGATTCCTTCATATTGTTTACTATCATTGTGGTATATTTAGCTTTCATTTTGCTTCTCCTTTCGCATTATTCCATTGCAAGCTCTATAAGATTGTCTAGAAGTCTGGAATAAGGCAGACCTGTCGCTTCCCACATTTTAGGATACATGCTGATTGATGTGAATCCGGGCAGGGTATTAAGTTCATTCAATACGATGCGGTTATCTTCGGTGAGGAAAAAGTCTATTCTGGCCAAACCCCTGCATCCCATAGCTTTGAATACTTTTGCTGCCGTTTCTTTAATCTGCTGCTCAAGCTCCTCCGATATATCATCTATAATCTTCGTCTCTGACCCTATATCTGCATATTTTGCTTCATAATCATAAAATTCATTACAGGAAAATATTTCGCCTATCTTTGCGACCTGCGGGTCATCGTTTCCAAGCACTGCTGTCTCTATTTCTCTGCCTGTGATGGTTTCTTCGACAAGAATTTTTTCATCATATTGTGCAGCCTCTGCCAAACCCCTTGACAGCTCTGTTCTGTTATGAACCTTCGATATGCCTACTGATGAGCCTTCGTTCGCCGGCTTGATAAACAGAGGATAGTTGTTAAAATATGCTTCTATTTTATCAAGTATTGCAGCTTCATCTGTCGCAACCTGGCTTGCCCTGACAAGGATATAGTCGGCCTGAGTAATGCCTGCGGCGCCAGCTATCAGCTTGGTTATAGCTTTGTCCATACTGCATGCTGATGATGCGACTCCCGCACCGACATATGGCACGCCCGAAAGTTCCAGGAGTCCCTGCAATACTCCATCCTCGCAGTTTTTGCCATGAACTACAGGGTAGATGCAGTCCAATTTAATGCTTACTGTTTCTGCATTTCTCAGCAACAGTAGCCCCTTGTGACTTCTGTCAGGTGAAATGACAGCACATGTGTTACTCTTGAGGTCTGCCCATCTGTCATCTTTAATCTGCTGCGTATCGGCTGTAGTCAAAAACCACCTGCCGTCCCTTGTAATCCCTATTTTATATATTTCATATTTGTCTTTATCAAGATTGTCAATTACTGCTGCCGCAGATACACAGGAAACCTCATATTCCGGCGAAACGCCTCCAAACAGTATTGCAAGCCTTATTTTACTCATAATTAATCGCTCCTTACTAAAATATGTGCTTATTTTACCACATTATATGTTATAAAGACAGGCAATCTCCGAAAAATCCGCTTTATTCGTGCAACAGCTTCTGCTATTTGTTCCATGCAAGAACTTTTTTGAGGAACTGTCCTGTATATGAGGATTCAACCGCTGACACCTCTTCGGGAGTGCCCTCTGCAACTACAGTGCCCCCTCTAATGCCTCCGTCAGGTCCAAGATCAATTATGTGATCTGCTCTTTTAATTACATCAAGATTGTGTTCAATCACAACTACTGTATTGCCTGCATCAACAAGTCTGTCAAGCACCTCAAGCAGCTTGTCCACATCTGCAAAATGAAGCCCCGTTGTAGGCTCGTCAAGAATATACAATGTCCTGCCGGTGCTTTTTTTGGAAAGCTCCGTCGCAAGCTTGACTCTCTGCGCTTCACCTCCTGAAAGCTGGGTTGATGGCTGTCCTATTTTGATGTATCCAAGACCAACCTCTTCAAGAGTTTTCAGATGCTTTTCTATCGATGGAATATTACTGAAAAAATCCAGTCCTTCTGAAACTGTCATATCAAGTACGTCGAATATGCTTTTGTCCTTATATTTAACTTCAAGGGTTTCCCTATTGTATCTTTTGCCCTTGCATACTTCACAAGGCACGTAGACATCAGGCAGGAAATGCATTTCGATTTTGATGATTCCGTCTCCCTTGCAGGCCTCACATCTCCCCCCGCTTATATTAAAGCTGAATCTGCCTTTTTCGTATCCCCTCATTTTGGCTTCGGGAAGCTGACTAAACAGATCTCTGATGTTCGTGAAAACTCCAGTATATGTCGCTGGGTTTGATCTTGGAGTTCTACCGATAGGGGATTGATCTATATTTATGACCTTGTCTATATTCTCAAGTCCGGATATTTTCTTGTGTTTCCCTGGCTTTTCTCTGAGCCTGTTGGTCACAGATGCTGCTGCTTTGTAGAGAATTTCATTTACAAGAGTAGACTTGCCCGAGCCTGATACGCCTGTAACACATACGAATTTGCCCAGCGGTATTTTTACATCTATAGCTTTGAGGTTGTTTTCAGCAGCACCTTCAACTGTAAGGAATTTCCCGTTCCCCTCACGCCTTGTTTCGGGCACTCTGATTTCCCTTTTGCCTGACAGATACTGTCCTGTAATGGATCTGTCGCATGCCATTATATCATCCACTGTCCCCTGGCATACCACTTCGCCACCGTTAATTCCTGCGCCAGGGCCTATATCCACAACATGGTCGGCCGCGAACATTGTTTCTCCGTCATGCTCTACAACAATGAGGGTGTTGCCTATATCCGTCAGATGTCTGAGAGTTGCAAGGAGTTTTTCGTTGTCCTTCTGATGGAGACCTATGCTTGGTTCATCAAGGATATATAATACGCCTACAAGGCTTGAGCCTATCTGGGTTGCAAGCCTGATTCTCTGAGCTTCTCCTCCTGACAGAGTACCTGCGGATCTTGACAATGTCAGATAATCAAGTCCCACATCTATGAGGAATTGCAGTCTTTCCCGTATTTCCTTCAGTATCTGCTTTGCTATTGCTGCTTCTTTTTCGGTAAGTTTGAGGGAATTTATGAAATCAAGGGCATCTACAACGGACATTTCCGAAAGCTCTGCTATGTTTTTACCTCCGACTGTAACGGCAAGCACTTCGGGTTTCAACCTCATGCCGTGGCATTCCGGACATGTACTTACACTCATGCATGTTTCCATTTTGTCCTTGAATACTTCAGATGCTCCCTCTCTATATCTTCTTTCAAGTATGCCGACTATGCCCTCAAATGGTTCATTTCTGTATGATACAGCTCCTGTATATTTGCTTGTGTAAACAAATTTGACCGGTCTTCCCATAGTTCCATACATAAGCTCTTTGCGAAACTTTTCAGGGAGTTCTCTATACGATGTGCTCAAATCCACATTGTGTTCTGATGCCAGCGCCTCAACTATAGAGCGATACCAGCCACCTTCGTTTTCAAGGCTCCTGAACGCCGTTACAAAACAACCGTCGAGCACCGATTTGTCATCATCTGCAACTATCAAATCAGGATCCATATATTGTGTGAAACCAAGTCCCTTGCATGTCGGACATGCCCCAAAGGGACTGTTGAACGAAAACATCCTCGGTTCCAGCTCCTCTATACTTATGCCATGCTCCGGGCAGGCAAGCTTAGTGCTGAATGTTCTGATTTCATCTCCCGTAAGAACATTTACAAGACCGTCTCCATGACTTATGGCAAGCTCTACAGCCTCCGCAAGCCTTGACTCTATCCCTTCTTTTACAACCAGCCTGTCCACTACGATTTCTATGGTATGCTTTATCTGCTTCTCAAGCTTGATTTCGTCCTCGCTGATATTGATAATATCACCATCTATCCTTGCTCTTGCAAAGCCTTCCTTGCGTATTCTTTCGATTATTTTTTCATGTTCACCTTTTCTCTGACGTATTACAGGAGCAAGAACATGCAGCCTGGTACCAGCATCCATATCCATTATCTGATCCACAATCTGATCCACCGACTGACTTGTGATTTCTCTCCCGCATACAGGGCAGTGAGGTATACCTATTCTGGCATACATAAGCCTGAGATAATCATGTATCTCTGTTACAGTACCTACTGTTGATCTTGGATTTTTACTTGTTGTTTTTTGGTCTATGGATATTGCCGGCGAAAGTCCTTCAATATATTCTACATCCGGTTTTTCCATCTGACCGAGGAACTGTCTTGCATATGCCGAAAGACTCTCCACATATCTTCTCTGACCCTCTGCATATATTGTATCAAATGCTAAAGAGGATTTGCCTGAGCCTGAAAGCCCTGTAAATACCACGAGCTTGTCTCTTGGTATCGTGATATCTATATTTTTGAGATTATTCTCATTTGCACCCTTTATAATTATATCCTTTGACATATCTCTACTCCTATAGCTTTGCTTTGTATTCAAATATACGGTCACGAAGTATTGCAGCTCTTTCAAACTGCCAGTCTGCTGCCGCCTGCTTCATTTCTTTTTCCATTTTTTTGATGTATTCTGCAAGTTCTTTTTTGGTCAGCTCAAGCGGTGATTTGCCTTCATAATTATCGTCTTCAGCAGGTTTTGTCGCTTCTATTACTTCTCTCACAGATTTCTTAACCGTCTGTGGCGTAATGCCGTTTTCTTCGTTGTACTTTTGCTGAATTTCCCTACGTCGTCTGGTTTCTTCGATTGCTGAATGCATAGCTTTACTGATGCTGTCAGCATACATGATTACTCTGCCTTCTGAATTTCTTGCTGCTCTGCCTATGGTTTGTATTAATGATGTCTCTGTCCTCAAAAAACCTTCTTTGTCAGCATCGAGTATGGCAACAAGAGAAACCTCCGGGATATCAAGGCCTTCTCTAAGCAGATTGATTCCCACAAGCACATCGAATCTGTCAAGCCTCAAATCCCTGATAATCTCCATTCTCTCAAGAGTATCTATCTCTGAATGCAGATATTTTACTCTGATGCCGGCATTACTAAGGTAATCCGTCAGGCTCTCTGCCATCTTCTTGGTAAGAGTTGTAACAAAAACTTTTTCTCCTTTTTCGGTGGTTTTGTTTATCTCTCCTATCAGATGGTCAATCTGCCCTTCACTTGGAACTACTGTAATCTCAGGGTCAAGCAAACCTGTAGGCCTGATTATCTGCTGAGCTGTAATACCTTCGCTCATCTCTTTTTCGTAAGCTGCCGGTGTGGCGCTTACGTATATAATCTGGTTGACCATGCTTTCAAACTCCTCAAATTTGAGAGGTCTGTTGTCCAGAGCTGAAGGCAGTCTGAAGCCAAAATCAACAAGCGAGGATTTTCTTGATCTGTCTCCAGCATACATGGCTCGCAGCTGCGGCAGCATCACATGAGACTCATCAACTATAATCAGGAAGTCATCAGGGAAATAGTCTATAAGGGTATAGGGTCTGGTGCCAGCAGGCAGGTTGTTGATATGTCTTGAATAATTCTCAATACCCTTGCACCTGCCTATCTCTCTG
This sequence comes from Anaerovoracaceae bacterium, assembly GCA_963590215.1. GTDB lineage: Bacteria > Bacillota > Clostridia > Peptostreptococcales > Anaerovoracaceae > UMGS973. The sequence goes on from CAVAON010000022.1 coordinate 7,006, forward strand.
AGCATCTCCACATCATATCTGGTTCGCTGCTCTATACGCTGTGCCTCAAGAAGCTTGCCTCTCTCCTTGAACCATTTTATTCTTTCCTGCAATTCTTCATCAATAGTAATAAGAGCTTTGCCCATTTTTTCTTCAGAGGTCACATAATGTGACGCCGGAAATATGGATACATGATTTCTGATTCCCAGAATCTCTCCTGTAACAGGATTTATTTCCTTGATTGAGTCTATTTCATCTCCAAACAGCTCGACTCTCACTGCACTCTCAGAGCCTGCAGGATATATATCTATAATATCTCCTCTAACCCTGAATGTACCTCTGACAAAGCCAAGGTCATTACGGGTATACTGGATTTCAATAAGCTTGCGGAGCAGCTCTGTACGTTCCTTTTCCATACCGGGTCTAAGTGATATCACCTGATTTTCATAATCCACAGGAGAACCCAGTCCATATATGCATGATACCGATGCAACTATAATTACATCCCTGCGCTCTGCAAGAGCTGCCGTTGCAGAGTGGCGGAGCTTCTCTATCTCGTCATTGATATCCGAGTCCTTCTCAATATATGTATCGGTTGATGCCACATATGCCTCCGGCTGATAATAGTCATAGTAGGACACGAAGTATTCAACAGCATTGTCCGGAAAAAACTCCTTGAACTCTCCATGGAGCTGTGCAGCCAGGGTTTTGTTGTGAGATATTACAAGCGTGGGCTTCTGAACCCTTTCGATGATATTGGCCATAGTAAATGTCTTGCCAGAGCCTGTAACACCCATAAGGGTCTGGTGCTTCCTGCCGTCCAAGACACCACGGGCAAGTATATCTATTGCCTGGGGCTGATCACCTGTCGGCTTGTATTCTGATGATATTTTGAAACGCTCCATATATGCTCTCCTTGAATTGATTTACATCTGATTATATCATACCTGCAGTCTGTTGTAAACACACGTTCGCCATATGTGCACGCCTATGTCTTCACAAAAACAGCCCCCTACGATAACAAGTTTTGGACATAATAAAACGCAGGAGTTTTATTATTATCTCTCTGCGTTCCCTGTTCCTTATCCGGGTATATTCCCTACACCGTCAAGCACCAATCTTGGCCTGTATGGAAATTTCTTTATTTCGTTTTGATCTGTCACTCCAGAAAGCACCAGCACTGTATCAAGACCTGTTTCTATTCCGGCAACTATATCCGTATCCATACGGTCGCCTATCATAACAGCATCTTCTGAGTGTACTCCCAGTATTCGAAGCCCTGTCCTCATCATCAGCGGATTCGGCTTGCCCACAAAATATGCCTGCTGTCCTGTTGCCATCTCTATCGGTGATATCATGGCCCGGCATGCAGGAATAATTCCATTCTCTGATGGGCCTGTCAGATCACTGTTGGTTCCAATCAGCTTGGCTCCCTTTAATACAAGCTTCACTGCCTTGAGTATATTCTCATAATTATATGTATTGCCTTCGCCTATAATTACATAGTCGGGGTCAACATCGTTCATGGTGATGCCCGCATCATGAAGTGCCGTCACAAGTCCTGCCCCGCCTATAACATATGCACTGCATCCCGGTGCCTGGTTGCTTATGAACTTGGCAGTTGCAAGAGCACTTGTGTAGAAATGACTCTCGTCAACCTCAAGTCCCATTCTTGCCAGTTTTATCTGCAATTCTTTTGGTGAACGCTCTGATGAGTTGGTCAGAAACAAGAAATTCTTCTCCTCTCTGTATAACCAGTCGACGAATTCTTTGACTCCCGGCAGCAGTTTATTACCATGGTATATGACTCCGTCCATATCGCATATGAACCCTTTTTTGCTTCTTAATGTTTCCATAAATACATCCTTTCTTTTCTTTGTTCAAAAGTTTATCACTTCCATGTTAAATCACAAGAGGTTTCTCTGTAAAATCTGTGTAAATTATCATTTCAGCTCTTCTGTAATGTCATATATGTTATTCTTTCCTAAAAATGAAGCTCAGTTCTTTCAATCAGGTCATTTTGCAATGCCTCTCCAAGCTCAACAAAATATGCGCTATAGCCTGCCACTCTGACGAGCATGTCGCGATAACTGTCAGGATCCTTTTGAGCTGCTTTCATTGTTGCAGAGCTCATAATATTAAACTGTATATGCATAGGTTCATTGGCAAGATATGCATCTATGAAGCCTATAAGGTTGTCTCTGCCTTCTGTTCCTCTTACTGCATCTTCAGGGAATTTGACATTGAGCAAAGTACCGTTTGGTGCCATGCTGTGATCTACTTTTCCAACTGAGTTTGCCAGTGCTGTAGGCCCCTTTATATCGTGTGAGCCCAATCTGGTATGAACAGGACCCATGTTGTCTGATATAGCTTCTCCTTTTTCTCTACCATCAAGGGTGGCATTAGTACCAAGTCCCATTGCAACGTTGCCACTTACAGAATATACTCCCGGATTAAACTGACCGCCTCTTATCGTCGGCCTTCCAATCAGAGTCCTGCAATAGCATTCAAAAATAAACCTGAAAAGCTCATCTGCATAATCATCATCATTACCATAATGATGTACTTTAGAGCTGTTAATCAGCATATGCAATACTTCATGTCCCTGCCAGTTGTCTTTAATGGCCTGAAGCAGCTCCTCTCCTGTATATTTTTTCTCATCAAACACAAGCTGCCTGATTGCGACAAGTGAATCAGCACACGTTGCAACACCCAGTGCCTGAGGTCCTATCCCATTGTATTTTGCCCCACCTGCAGAAATATCCACACCTTTATCAAGACATTCTCCAAAGAAAGCCGAAACATAAGGAAGAGGCTTTCTTTCTCTGTGTGCTCTATCTATTGCATTAAGAGAAGCACACATCTGTGTAATCCAGTAATCAAACTGCTTTTGCACGCTTTCAAGAAGCTCGTCCATATTCTTGTACTCTGCCAGATTGCCTGTGTCCGGTCCAAGATGCCTGCCAAGAGCGCCGCATTTTGCCCACCTCTGACAATGCTCCCCACAGTCAAGGCACCTGCCGCCATTTAAAACCATCTCCATGAATTTGGCAGTATTAATATATGCAGCATCATGCCAGCCATATTCCTTGCCTGGAATTGTCGGTTCAACACATCCTACAACAGCATAATCTGCAGCCTCTTCTCTTGGAACGCCTTTGTTTGCAAAGGCTTTAATGGTAGGGGCATCATTAAAAATCTTGGGATGTCCATACCCCGCTCTAATGCATTCTACAACCTTAACTTTGAGTTCATACGGAGTTCTTTCGTGCATTCTGACCAGAAGCCACGGACACATCATTCTGGTATGAACAGAAGCATCGAGCATCATCATCGTCAGGTCATTTGTCAGGTCATTACCCTCTGCATCTGACCCTCCAATAGTAAGGCATTCTCCTCCAAAGCCTCTGCCCTGTCTTACTTTTGCTGTGCCTCCGTCTCTTACCTTGGTCGGGTTGTTCATTTTGACAAAGGTCACTTCTATTAGCTCCTGTGCAAATTCCTTAGATATATTTCCCTCGTTAATGTCTTTGCAATAATACGGATAGAGCCACTGATCCATTCTCCCATACGAGATAGAGTGGCCGTTACTTTCAATCTGCGTCATCGTAGTTGCAAAATTAAAAAGCTGCAATGCCTGCCAGAAGCTCTCTGCCGGCCCGCCTGCAATCTGCTTGCAGTTCTTTGCCATGGCAAGAAGCTCTTTTTTTCTTTTGGCATTGCTTTCATTTGCCGCTTTGTCACGTGCCAATGCCTCATATCTTCTGATGTATTCAATCGCTGCTTTGTGACATATAATTACCGCTTTGTAAAATTCTTTTTTGACTGTAAAATCAGGATCCTTCCTGTCAAGCTTTGCAAGGCCCTCTTCAGCTCTTTTTATCATCCCGTCGAAGCCTTCCTGCATAAGTCTCTGATAATCCATTACAAGATGGCCTATACCACCGTAATGATACAGGTTGGTCTGAAAGATTTTTTTGCCTGTTTCCGAGCCCTTGACCATCTCATCGTCCATATATTCGTTTGCAAGGTCTTCAACAGTCTTACCCTGCCAGTAATGGCACAGCTCGATAAATTCCCTTCGATCCTCTTCATTTGCAAAATAGTGCTGATCATGCTCACGCTGTTCAAAAGGCTCATAAAGGGCTTCGTGAAGCATCCAGTCTATTGAGAATTCAGGATATTGAGGCGAAGCTTTGGCCGGTGCACAGATTTCACCGAGAATGAGTTCCTCATCATAAATCGTGAGAGTAGCATTCATGAGTATTTTTTCAAAAGCTCTCGCGCATTTGATTTTTGTTGACGCTCTTTCGTTTTCTTTATATGCATCTGTAATATTCCTGAATCTCTCTACATCTATCAGATATTTTCTATCCAGAAATGTTTTTCTCAAGCGATTTACCCTCGGGTATGGCGACCAGTCCCCATGCCCCACTTCATATCCGATGCTGTATGTTTTGTCAAACGGATCAAGGCCGCATGCATTGCTGTGTACTGTTTTCATACTATACCTCCCCTTTCAGGTTGCCGCTTCCTATAACGCAATTTATTCCGCGTTCATTAAAGTATTTCGCTATCTCTTCGACTCTTTTCTGAAATGTCTCCCGATCAAATTCAAGATCATCCATTTCATAACGCCTGTCAAGTGATCTGCATTTTTCTTCTCCCATTCGCATAAAGCTGAGAAGCTGCAGCACTCTCAACCTTGCTCCAATGTTTTCATTTATGAAGTCCGCTGTCCTGCTGATGTTTTCCATGTCATCATTGATGCCCGGTATAACAGGGATTCGCAGAATCATATCATGCCCAAGGTCTGACAGATATTTAAGGTTTGCCAGTATTATTTCATTACCTCTACCTGTATATTTCCTGTGTATACTGCTATCCATATGCTTTATATCAGAAATCAGAAGGTCAGCATATTCTGCTGCTGCTATTGCTGTTTCACGTTCAGCATAAAATGTTGACTCGAGACAGGTATGTATTCCTTTATCACGGCATGCTTTGAGAATCCTGCATATGAAGTCCTTCTGAAGTAGCGGTTCTCCTCCTGAAATCGTGACTCCACCGCCTGATTTTTCATAAAAGGCTCTGTCTTTTTCAATTACTGCCATAACTTCATCAAGAGACATTTGCCTGCCCCACGCTCTGATAGCCTCTGACGGGCACGAATCTGCGCATTTCAGACAGCCTATACATCTGTCTCTGTCTATGCTATCTATGTTTCCTCCGGCAAAAAACAGTGCCTGCTGCCTGCAGGCTGTAATACAAAGCCCGCATTTATCCAGGGAGATACATTTGGAGGAATATACTCCCGGCTCTGTTGCAGCCTGCTGGCTTTCAGGGTTACTGCACCATTTACACCTCATCGGGCAGCCTTTCATGAAAATCTCTGTCCTGATTCCAGGTCCGTCATTAATTGTATATCTCTGAATATTAAAAACCGTTCCCTGCTCCAAAATTCACCTCTTTCTTTGAAAGAAAAATTGACACCAGGTGACTTATCCCTTCAATGTATGCGTATTTTTCCTACATGCAATATGCACACAAATTCCTATAGCCACCCCAAGCACTGAAGGAGTTATCCATCCAAGTCCCATCGAATAAAAAGGAAGCCAGTTTTGTGCTGAAGCTACTATGCCTGAAACTGCACTGATACCGCTTACTTTGAATAAATCAAGCACTGCAGCAATCATAGTAAATCCTATTCCAAATCCATATACCCTGCGATCATTTCCGAAGAATCTACCGAATATGCTGAGCAGTATGAGTACAATTGCCAGTGGATACAGGAAGTACAAAACAGGTGCTGAGAATGATATTATCTTCGACAGCCCTATATTCGATACGAGTAGTGAAAAAGCTGTAAATACTATTGCCCATCCCCTGTAGCTCATTGATCTTGGGAACATTTCTGAAAAAGTATCAGCACAGGCCGTAACAAGTCCTATTGCTGTTTTCATGCAGCAGAATGTAACAGTCAAAGCCAGAACTATCATGCCTGCATTACCAAGATAATGCCTGGCAACAATAGCGAAAGCCGTACCTCCATTAAAATCAGGATTCGAAAGCTGATCTGCATAAAGCCCGTAGCTTTGTGCACCTACTATTGCTATAAGGGCATATATAACGGTCATGAGAAGCATGCTGAATATACCTGATTTAACAGTGTGTTTCGCGATCTCTCCAGGTTCATTAATACCCATGCCTTTGATTACATTTATGACAATAACTCCAAATGCCAGCGATGCAAGTGCATCCAGTGTATCATACCCTTGAAGAAATCCTGTTGCAAACGCACTGTCTGCATAGCTCTCGTTTACAGGGACTGATGAAATACTCTGATGCTGTGATGTTAATGCTGCAACTATGAGGATGCCAAGGCAAATGAGAAATATCGGGTTAAGATATTTGCCCACAGACTCCATTATTTTAGACGGCCTCAATGAGAAAAACAGCACTGCCGCAAAAAACAGGGTGGTAAATATCGCCTGCGCAATGGTCTCTCCTCCAGCTATAAGGGGGGCGATTCCCATTGTAAATGATGTTGCCGCACATCTTGGAATTGCAAAGAACGGTCCGATTGTCAGGTACAGTGCACATGTGAAAAAATAGCTGTACCAGCGGCTTACCCTTCCTGACATATGCATAAGCCCGGTGCTCCTTGAGACTCCAAGTGCAACAATGCCAAGCAACGGAAGTCCGACTGCCGTTACAAGCATACCACAAAGAGCCGGTATCAGGCTTGCTCCTGACTTTGCCCCCAGAATAATAGGGAATATGAGATTGCCTGCTCCGAAAAACAGACCAAAAAGCATAGAAGCAACAAGAGTATATTGCTTCACTGTAAGTTTTGTTTCCATCAGTTACTCCTCACTATAAGACCCCCAATTCCAAGGGTTGGAATATGGGGGTCGTCCACACAAAATATTACGAGCACAATGCCCTTTCCATATGCATATAATATACACTAAACCAAACTGCAATTCAACAGGAAAATTTTATCAGAACCAGTCCCTGTAATAAGCTGTTATTGCCACAGGAAGCTGTAATATTTCATATGATATTCTCCGCTCCGCCAACAATAGCCGCTACTGCATATCATACCCTCGATGAAATTGTTAGACAACATACCTTTTTGGGCACGCATCAGTACCGGCTTGCATTTGTCCACACCCTCACACACCACAGGGTTCAAGTAAAGTCCTCTCTTCTCTGCACAAAATTGCAGGAGCATATACAAGCTTCTTATGGTCGTAAAAAAAGTGGAGGATCAGAACACAAATGAAGAATTTTGGCATATTGAAATTGAAGCATTGCCATATAAAGAAAGTAGCTCCGGTCATATAATTACAACATTTTTGCATGGAATGTATTATCCTCGGAGAGGGGTTTTCACGCATATTGATTATACAAAGAATCAATATAGTGGAACTGACTATGTTCAGAAATATGCTGGCAGCGTGGATGGAATGCCTATCGATCAATATACCGCTACCAGAGATTTGCATTATAAAATATGGTGTATCGAAAATGGTGAATTTTCACGTGATACTTGGTATAAGTTGATGACTGTATCTTTGGGGACAAAATATCAAAAGCTTCTTAATGAAATCTTATCTTAGATATGTAGCAGTCATGCACTTCGGTGTGTGGCTGCTTTTTCTAATGTAAGAACACGATTAAAATTTGGGATAATAAATGAAACTAAATCATACAATATGATTATAGAATAGAAAAATGCAACGTGTTGCAAAAATCTATCGCAAGGAGGTTTTGAGATGGAGATTCGCAGAGATTTTTATTTGGATAAGTTGATAAAAAGAAAAAACAATGGGTTGATTAAGGTAATTACCGGTATTCGTCGATGTGGCAAATCCTATCTGCTGAATAATCTGTTTTATCATCACTTACTGGAAAGCGGAGTTGATGCAGACCACATTATCCGTTTTGCCTTTGACTCAGCTGATGATCTTTATCTGATTGGAGAAAGTCTGATTCAGATTGAAAAGGAAAAGCGAGGGGTTGACCCTGAAAAGTTCATGGCATATATCCGTTCCAAAGTTGTAGGTGAAGGAATGTATTATCTGCTGCTTGATGAAATTCAGATGCTGGATTGTTTTGAAGCTGTTTTGAATGGCTATCTTCGCAAAGATAATATGGATGTATTTGTGACCGGAAGTAATGCAAAACTCCTGTCCAAAGACATTGCCACTGAGTTTGCCGGTCGTGGTGACGAGGTTCATATGTATCCCCTGAGCTTTGCCGAGTTTATGACCATTTACAATGGTGATAAATACATGGGATTATCTGAATATATGCTGTATGGCGGTATCCCTCTGGTTGTTCTTCGTGAGGGAGCAAACGATAAGGCCGTTGCGTTACAGAATTTGTTCAATGAAATTTATCTTCGAGATATTACCAAACGTAACCGAGTGAAGAACATCGGAGAACTGGAAGATCTTCTGAACATTCTTTCCTCTGCCATTGGTTCGCTGACCAATCCGGAAAAATTGAAGAATACTTTCAAGACCGTAAAGAAATCCAGAATTACTTCCGCTACCATTAAGAAATATCTGGATTATTTTGAGGATTCTTTCCTGATTGAATCGGCGCAAAGATATGACATTAAAGGAAAGGCATATATCAAAACTCCAAAGAAATATTATTTTTCCGATCTTGGACTTCGCAATGCCAGAATCAATTTCCGCCAGTTCGAGCAGACCCATTCTATGGAGAATGTAATTTATAACGAACTTCGTATGCGTGGCTACAGCGTGGATGTAGGCGTCATACCAATTGCAAAGAGAGATCAGGACGGTAAGGTTATTCGTAAAAAGCTTGAAGTTGATTTTGTATGCAATCTTGGTTCTTCCAGATACTATATCCAGTCTGCATACTCATTACCTGATGAAGCGAAGCGTACTCAGGAAATCAGACCGTTTAGAAAGATTGATGATTCTTTCAAAAAGATTGTTATCACAAAAGATATTGTGCAGCCCTATTATGATGACTATGGTATCTTGACTGTGAACATTTATGACTTCCTACTTGATCCGCAAATTCTTGAAAAATAAACAATGTAAACTCATGTTGCGGAGATATAAAGCCGATGTGGTGGAGTTTCTTGGTAGTATTACGTACAATGAAATCACAAAAGCGCGGGACTTTCACAGGTGCCGGGCTGCTATCTTTTTTTGCGTGCAAAATCATATTAACACAACACAATGACATATGGAAACAATTTGCTGCAAGATGCAGAAGATTATTTTATACAATGAGATAAATTAATTCAAATAAAAAAAGGGCCTTTCGCCCCATAGAAAGTTACGAATAACAATATAAAAAGCGGTAGACTCCCTGTCATAATCTACCGCCTCTCACCTGCTACATTACAAACAGCATAATCATCCCTGCCACTACCGAAAATGCCACAAGCAGTGATGCCGTTGTTTTACTTCTCTTTGCCATCATTCTCACAATACCGCCTGCCAAACCTGCAATACCGCAGATACCCGCCGCAATTCGCCATAAAGTCCAGTTTGACGGCAGAGCTGTAATGTTCATATATGCTATAAGGATTGCCCATACCGCCATTATATACAGAACAACTCTGTTTGCTTTGTCATTTTTTATAAATGCAAGCAGTGCCAGCCCGGCAATACTTATAACGCTCATAACGATGAATATCAATGCAAGAAACCCTAGTGCCATACAGCCTCCTTATAATTCCTCCTCTGCAACCTTCATCATAATTGCACATTCGATACGCTTGCGAAACAGCTCACAGCCCGCTTCGTATATGCCTCTGATACTGCCTGATGCATGATACGCATTTGCAGCACAGCCTCCTGAACAGTAAAGCTTAGCCCAGCAGTCATTACACTCAGGTCTTGCATATACATTACATGAGCGGAATTCTTCCCTGATTCCGTTATTTGTAACTCCATGCCATATATCTCCCAGCTTGAACTCCTCATCGCCGACAAACTGATGACAAGGATACAAATCACCCCATGGAGTAACCGCCATATATTCGGTACCGGAGCCGCAGCCTGAAATACGCTTATAAATACAAGGGCCGCCTGTAAGGTCAAGCATATAATGATAAAATGTTATCGGTTTTCCCTCCTGCCTGCGTCTTAGCATATCCTTTGCAAGTATTTCATATTGCTCCCTGACTGTTTCTATATCATCTGCTGTAAGCGCTGCAGGATCTTCTGGTGCGCATACTACAGGCTCCATACTCAGCTCTGTAAACCCCAGCTCCGCCATATGGAACACATCTTCTGTAAAGTCAGGGTTTGCATGAGTAAATGTGCCTCTCATGTAGTAATTTTTGCCGCCTCTTGATTCAACCAACTTCTTAAATTTGGGAACAATTATATCGTAGCTGCCATTACCCGCGTAATCCACACGTTTGAGATCGTTGATTTCCTTCCTGCCGTCAAGAGAAAGGACAACGTTGCTCATCTCTCTGTTTGCGAAATCTATAACATCATCATCTATCAGCATACCGTTGGTTGTAAGCGTAAATCTGAAATTCTTGCCATGCTGCTTTTCGATGCTTCTTGCATATCTGACAAGCTCCTTGACTACATCCCAGTTCATAAGAGGTTCTCCGCCAAAAAAATCAACCTCAAGATTCTTCCTTGTTCCAGAGTTTTCAACAAGAAAATCCAGCGCCCTTTTCCCTACTTCAAAGCTCATAAGAGCACGCTCTCCATGGAATTTACCCTGACTTGCAAAGCAATAATCACAGTTAAGATTACAGGTATGCGCAACATGCAGACAAAGTGCCTTAATCACATTTCCCGAATGTTCTTTGAATGTACCTGCCATGTCTGCAAATGTATCGGGACTAAAAAGCTTGCCCTCCTTAATCAGATGCTTTATATCCTCAATGCAATCATGCACATCGGCAGCTGTCACATCCTCCCTGCCTTTATATTTATCGCATATAACCTGTGAAATCGTATCTTCATCATTATCCTGAAACATCGCAATAATATCATAAACAGGCTCATCCACTACATGAATAGCGCCTGAGCAGGAGTCTAAAACAATATTATATCCGTTCATTTTATATTGGTGAACCATAAAAAATTTCTCCTCAAACAACTTAATTAATACAGGCTGCCCTCTGTAAAGAAGGCAGCCCGTGTTTACGAAGCCTTATTTATCTGTTTTTTCGCATTTCTGATTGGCAACGCCACAGCTTGTCTTGCATGCTGACTGGCATGAAGTCTGACATTCTCCGCAGCCGCCGTTTTTAGCACTTTCACATAAATTGCGAGTCTCTATTGTTCTTATTTTTTTCATGTTTAACATCTCCATTCTATTTGAATTATCATCTTGTATACAGGTCTTTTGAATCATATATTGCCTGCATTTGTTTAGTATATCAAATCAAAAATTCAAAGTCAATGTTCAGCGCACAATTCCCTCAATTGTCTTTCAATTCTTCCTTTAACAAGTAGCTTTATCTCTTCAAGGCTTCCCTTTCCGGTAAATCCTGCTGCCCTGGTATGTCCTCCGCCTGCAAATTCAACAGCTATTCTGGCAACATCCGCATAACTTTTAGCTCTCATGCTGACTTTTATTTCGTCAGGGCTGTATTCTTTGAGAAATACAGAAATCTCAATCCCGCTGATGCTTCTGATTTCTGAAACAACACCTTCAGTCTCATCCATGCCTGCGCCTGTTTCCTCGAGCATCTTTTGCGTTACATATGCCATGGCTGCCTTACCATCTGCAAAAACGTCAAGAGTATTCATTATCATATTTTTAAGCTTTATCCTGCCTATTGACACATTCTCATATATCTGTATGCAGACCTCGCTGTGGTTCATTCCGCTGTCGTAAAGTGCAGCTGCTGTTTCGTGTGTTTTTTTGGTACAGTTTGAATACTGGAAATTACCTGTATCCGTAGCAATTGCAGCATACAGAGCTGCTCCTGTCTGTGCGTCTATTTCAGCGTTCATTGCAGTTATAATGTCGTATATTATCTCTCCTGTTGCTGCAGCATCAGGATCCACATATGCATAATCTGTGTCAGAGCTGTTGGTTTTATGATGGTCTATGCACATTGTTTCCCTGCCGGAAAGGAATTTGCTGTATCTTTTGGGTATTCTGCTTTCATCTCCGCAGTCAATATATACGCACAGGTCAGGGTTCTCTATTATGTCCTGATTGTCGGTGCAGTACCCCCTGTCAAGAAATTTGAGGTTGCCTGCTATCTCATCTTCAATGAGAATATAGCAGGTCTTACCCTGTTTTCTCAGCACGCCCGCCAGCGCTGCGGCAGAGCCTAATGCATCACCATCCATATGAATGTGAGGAAACAAAAGCATGCTTTCTGCCTGTTTAAGTTTTTGTGCTATCTCTTTGATTGTATTCATTGCTCTTCCTCATCATCATGTTTTATGTCAAGACTGCTGATTATATCATCTATATGTCTGCCATATTCCATTGATTTATCTATCTTGAAGATAAGCTCCGGTATGTGTCTTAATTTTATCTGATGACCTATTTCGCGTTTGAGAAGACCCTTGACGCTTCGGAAGCCCGCTAATACCTGTTCTTTTTCTTCATCGGTCGGGCTGCCGTTTTCACCGCTTCCGAGCATGCTTACATAACAGGTGGCATAGCTGCCGTCGCTTGTTACATCGACAGCAGATATGCTTATCATTCCCGAAAGTCTCGGATCTTTAATTCCTGACAAAAGCATCTGGCTTATTATCCTTCTTATTTCTTCTCCCAAACGGCCCTGTCTGTATCCTTTTCCCATTTATCTTTCGATTTCCTCCATAATAAAGCACTCTATTACATCACCGATTTTGATGTCATTGTAGTCTTCAATTCCTATACCGCATTCAAAGCCGTGCTGTACTTCTTTTGCATCATCTTTAAATCTCTTGAGTGATGATATTTTGCCCTCATGGATAACGATGCCGTCACGAACAAGGCGAACTTCTGCATTGCGGACAGCCTTACCCTCTGATACATATGCTCCGGCGACAATGCCTACGCCTGGAACCTTGAAGGTTTCTCTTACTTCTATCTTGCCCAGCACAACTTCTTCAAACTCAGGATCAAGCATACCCTTCATGGCATCTTCAACATCATTAATGATATCATAAATGACTCTGTATGTTCTGATCTGAACGCCATCTCTATCTGCCATGCTTTGAACGGCTGATGACGGTCTTACGTTAAAGCCTATAATTACAGCGTCTGATGTGCCTGCCAGCATTACGTCTGACTCGTTTACAGTACCGACTCCTGTATGAATTATTTTTACTCTTACATTTTCGTTTTTGAGTTTTTCAAGAGACGCAACGATAGCGCCGACGGAGCCCTGTACGTCTGCCTTGACTATAAGGTTGAGGTCTTTTATCTCACCCTCCTGTATCTGGCTGAAAAGCTGCTCCAGTGTGCTTGCCGAATTCTTTGCAAGTACTTCCTCTCTTAATTTGAGTTTTCTGTTCTCTGCGATTTCCCTTGCAATTCTGTCCTCTTTAACAGCATTGAATTCATCTCCTGCCTGCGGTACTTCTGTAAGCCCGAGGATTTCTACTGCTGTTGCAGGGCCTGCCTTGCCTATCTTCTTACCCTTGTAGTTTGTCATAAGTCTGATTCTGCCGCAGCTTGTTCCGGCTACAACGCTCTGACCTGATTTAAGTGTACCGTTTAATACAAGAAGTGTTGCAACAGGGCCCTTTGCCTTGTCAAGTCTTGCTTCAACTACAGTACCCTGCGCAAGTCTTGCAGGGTTTGCTCTAAGCTCAAGCATTTCTGCCTGAAGAAGTATCATTTCAAGAAGGTTTGTTATTCCCTCACCTGTCTTAGCTGATACAGGAACAGATATTACATCTCCGCCCCAGTCTTCAACCAGTATGCCATGCTCTGTAAGCTCCTGCTTCACTCTATCAGGATTTGCTGCAGGTTTATCCATCTTGTTTATAGCCACTATGATCGGAACGCCTGCCGCTTTGGCATGGCTTATTGACTCTATTGTCTGAGGCATTACACCATCATCTGCTGCTACTACCAGCACAGCTATATCTGTTACATGGGCACCTCTTGCTCTCATCGCCGTGAAGGCTTCATGACCCGGAGTATCAAGGAATACTATTTTTTGTCCGTTGATTTCAACCTCTGATGCACCTATATGCTGCGTGATTCCGCCAGATTCGGAAGCCGTAACGTTAGTGGATCTGATGGCATCAAGCAGTGACGTTTTACCATGGTCAACATGTCCCATTACTGTAATGATAGGCGGTCTTGGTTTCAGGTCTTCTTCTCTGTCTTCAAAATCTTCGATGCCTTCCTCAACAACTTCCTCTTCAACATTTGTAATGGTTACATCAATTCCAAGCTCTGCTGCGAGAATTTCTACTGTCATCTCGTCAAGGTTCTGGTTTATGTTGGCCATAATTCCCAGCTTCATAAGTGCCATTATTACTGTTGCTGTCGATATCTCAAGCTGTTCACAGAAGCCTGCTACAGTAATAGGAACAGATACTGCAGTTGAGCCTTCAGGAATTATAATTGTTTCTTCTATATTCTCTTCTTTCTTTTGCTTGGTATGTTTTTTTCTCTCTTTCTTTTCGAGAGATCTTTCTGCAAAGTTTCTGTTAAGGTTGCTGCCTTTTTTCTTACCATTTTCAAGCTTTGAGAATTTATCACGCTGTTCTTTGTTTTTGCGATTTTTGTCGTCCATTTTTTTCTGGTTGGGTTTTTGAACTCCCATATCGGGTGCAGACGCCGCATCTCTTCTCGGAGCAGGTTTTCTATCTCTATCAGGTCTTTTCCTGTCATCATTTTTCCTGAATCTATCGTCTTTCTTGCCTGGACGTTCATTTCTCTTTTCTTTGCCCCTATCATCTCTTCTCTTTGCAGGTTTTTCCTCTTGGGCAGGAGCCTTTGTTTCTTTTTTGATTTCTTCTGTTTTAGGTTCTTCTGCTTTGACTGAAGCTTCTTTTGGAGTCTCCTGCTTTGGCGCAGGTGCCTCTACAGGTGCTGCCTGAGCCTTTACTTCTTCTGTTTTAGGTTCTTCTTTAACTGTCACTTCCGCCTCTATTTTAACTGCAATTGCTTCTGATGCTTTTTTCTCTCTTTCATCGAGTTCTTTGTTTACAACAGGTGTACCCATTATAGGTTTTTTTCTCTGAGGTACAGCATTTTTAGGAAGAGGTCTGCCTACAGGTGGTTTTGCTGCCGGACGTTCTTCAGCATGTGCTGCCGGTTTTTTTGTCGGCGCCTGTTTTTTGGCTGGCATAGGTGGCTTGATATTTGCCGCTTTTACTGTAACTCTCGGTTCATTGTCGTCTTCTTTTTCTTTCTTTTTTGGAACAGCTTTTACAACCTTCGTTTCAGAGTTCGCCGTATGTTTGCCTCCCAGAGAATTTTTAAGCTCCGCAACTATCTTGTCATCCAGAGATGTCATATGGGATTTTGCTTCTATTCCCATGTTGTTAACCCTGTCTATAAGATCTTTATTTGATATGTTAAGTTCTTTTGCTAGTTCGTAAATTTTCATATTAATTAGAACACCTCCTGATTCAGGGATTGTTCTTTGTCAATCTCCTGACATATTATATCGGCAAAGTGTTTGTCAGTAATACCGAACACACCTTTGTTGCTGTTGCCTGTAACGTGGGAAAGGCTTTCAGCACTGCCGTAAATTCTGTATATAGTACCGGTTTTATCTGCTTCTTTGGCGAGTTTTTCTATTGAATTCCCGGAAAGATCGCATGCCAGTATTAAGAGTTTCAGTTTTCGTTTTTGCATGGCCATAATACATGTATTGTAGCCGGATACGAGATTCCTTGATTTTGATGCAAAACCCAGATAGCTGTCGATTTTTTTAGGCATCGCGGTTAAGCTTTAATGTCAGCTCCTCCACAAGAGCCTCTTCCTGCTCAGAAGTTATTTCCATCTGAAGCCCCCGTTTTATTGCTTTTCTTTTGATTGCCATTTTCAGACACGATGCATCCGGGCAGATATATACGCCTCTGCCTTTTGCTCTTCCTGTCTCATCCACACATACCTGTCCTTCAAATCCGGCAATCCTTATCAGTTCTTTTTTGGGCTTTGATTGCATGCAGCCCACACATCTTCTCATAGGAATCTTTTTTTCTTTCAACTGAACTTTCTCCTGAATAAAATCTATTCTTCAATTTCACCGTCTTCAACTGCCACTTCTTTAATCTGACCATCACCAAAATACTGAGAGTGGCTCTTAATATCTATTTTCCAGCCGCAAAGTCTTGCCGCAAGCCTTACATTCTGACCTTCCTTGCCTATTGCAAGAGAAAGCTGATAGTCAGGGACTATCGCAAGAGCAGCTTTTTCTTCGTCGTCTACTACTACTTCTTCAACCTTTGCAGGATTTAATACATTTTTGATAAGCACCTTTGGATCATCACTCCATGTGATGATATCTATTTTTTCTCCAAAGAGTTCATCTACTACCGCCTGAACTCTCACGCCTCTGTTGCCTACGCATGCTCCTACAGGATCTACATTTTCGTCTTCTGTAAAAACAGCCATTTTGGTTCTTGAGCCCGCTTCTCTTGCAATGCTTTTGATTTCAACTGTTCCATCCTGTATTTCAGGCACTTCAAGCTCGAACAATCTTTTGACTATGGCAGGGTGTGATCTTGAAAGAAATACCTGTGGCCCTTTAGCCGTTTTTTTGACGTCCATTATATATACTTTGATTCTGTCATTGACATTGTACTTTTCTCCGGGAACCTGCTCTGTTACAGGAAGCAGTGCTTCTGTTTTGCCCATATCAACAAATATCGTGCCGTTTGAAATTCTCTGGACAACTCCCGTTACCATTTCGCCCTGTCTTTCGATATAGTCGTCAAAAACCATGCCGCGTTCAGCTTCTCTGATTCTCTGTACTACAACCTGCTTGGCAGTCTGTGCTGCAATTCTTCCGAAATCCTTAGGTGTTACCTGGTATTCAACAACATCGCCGACCTCATATCTCGGGTCTATTTCCTGAGCTTCCTCAATTGAAATCTGTGTGAGTTCATCTTCGATTTCAGCTACAACGTCCATCCTCATAAACACATCTATGTCGCCTTGTTCTCTATCAATATTGACTCTGACATTCTGTGACGTGCCATAGTTTCTTTTGTATGCTGAAACCAGCGCCAGTTCTATCGCTTCAATAAGTATATCTTTTGAGATACCCTTCTCTTTTTCAAGATCATAAATAGCATCAATAAATTCTTTATTCATTCTTTTTCTTTTTGCCTCCTTAGAAAATTACTGCCAGATTGGTTTTGGCCACCTTGTCAAACGGCAGCTCCACTGTTTTGCCATCCACTTCTATAGTAAGAACACCTTTGTCAAGTTCTTTTAATATGCCCTGATATGATTTTTTGCCATCTATACCGGTATAAAGCTTCACATCGACAAGCTGCCCTGCATATCTCCTGTAGTGCTCCTCTGTAATCAGGGCTCTATCCATCCCCGGAGATGAAACCTCCAGATAATAGTTCTGCTCTATCGGGTCTGCTTCATCAAGCCTGTCACTTAAAAATCTGCTTACAAGCTCGCAGTCGTCTGTACTGATATATCCTGTTGCTTCCTCAGATTTATCTATATATACTCTGAGGAACCAGTCCTTGCCTTCTTTTTGAAACTCTACATTGTAAAGCTCCAGACTGTGCTCTGCCAAAAAATCCTCAGACATTTCGGCTACAAGAGTTCTAATATTAATCTTTGCCATTTTGCCTCCATATAAAACTTAAAGAGCAGACGTTATCTGCTCTTTAAACTAATCGGTCTAAAATTATTGCACCTCTATGGTATCACAAGTATACCCAAAGTGCAAGGGAAAAATGAAGCCTTGAAATAAAACTAAATTTCAGCTTCTGGCTCTGCTTCTCTGCTGTAGGTAATCAGGTCTTCTGCTATCTCATTTGCGGCAATGGAAACAGGTTTTTCTACATCCGCCTCTGTGAGCTTTGGCAATCCTCTTGTAATATCTCTTGCCCTCTTGGCTGCAAGAACAACGAGAGTGTACCTTGAATCGGCTTTTTTCCTTATTTCATTCACTGAAGGGTATAACATCATAAAGCAAGTTCCTCCTTATACTTATTCACTATATACTCTGCGCTGCCTGATACTTTTACATGCTCTGCTTTTATAATGCATGCTGCCATATCCACAGCTTTGTCCAGGTTATCATTAACAATATAATAGTCGTAATCTTTGATGCACTCAATTTCCTTAAGCGTCGTACTTAATCTGAGTTCTATGTTCTCCTGTGTTTCGGTACCACGCTCTGTCAGGCGCTTTCTCAGTTCTGTAAGCGACGGCGGCAGTACAAATATCAATACTGCCTCAGGATATGCTGCTTTTGCCTGTGCAGCACCCTGCATCTCTATTTCAAGGAGCACATCTCTACCCTGCTCAAGCTTTTCTATTACTCTGGCCTTGGGAGTTCCGTAGTAATTCTTGTAGATTTTGGCATATTCCATGAAGCCTCCGGCAGCTATCTCTTTTTCAAACTCCTCATGAGACACGAAAAAATAGCTCTCTCCATGCACCTCTCCAGCTCTGGGTGCTCTGGTAGTCATGGAAACAGACAAATCAATATCCAGTTTTTCAAGAAGTTCTTTGCATATTGTTCCCTTGCCCACTCCTGAGGGCCCTGAGACAACAAAGACTTTGCCTTTTTTCATTGGAAGCTCCTTAAATATCTTTAGTGCAATTAACAATTATACCACGCGCGCTGCAGCAAGTCCAGCACAAATTATATATTTACATATTTTACTATCCCGTCTCCAGTTCTAATTCTTTTTAAGCTTTTCGTTTATGAAGTAGTCTAAGTC
>CAVAON010000022.1:25854-27097 GCA_963590215.1 Anaerovoracaceae bacterium
ATCCATAACAGCATCAACATTTGCAGTCTCAGCACCTGTCCTGTGATCTTTCACCATAGTATATGGCTGAAAAACATACGAACGTATCTGTGCGCCCCATGTTATCATAGAAAAATCACCTTTGAGCTCCTTGAGATCCTGCTTTTGCTGTTCCTCTGCCAGCTCTATGAGCTTTGATTTGAGAATTTTCATGGCCGTTTCTCTGTTTTGTATCTGGCTTCTCTCATTCTGGCAGGTGACTACAATATTTGTAGGCAAATGTGTAATTCTGATAGCTGAGTCAGTAGTGTTTACATGCTGACCTCCCGCACCACTTGATCTGTAGGTATCGACTCTGATATCCTCAGGATCTATCTCAATATTGATGTCATCATCTATCTCCGGCATTACTTCAAGCGATGCAAACGAAGTCTGTCTTTTGCCTGCAGCATTGAAAGGAGATATCCTGACGAGTCTGTGGACTCCCTGTTCGTTTTTGAGATAGCCGTAGGCATTCTCTCCTTCTGCAATCAGTGTTGCAGATTTAATGCCGGCCTCGGTATCATCCTGCAAATCTATGAGCTTTACCCTGTAGCCCTTTTTTTCGCACCATCTGGTATACATGCGAAGCAGCATTTCTGCCCAGTCCATGGCATCAACTCCACCTGTCCCTGCGTGAATTGAAAGTATGGCATTGTTCCTGTCATACTTACCGCTCAGCAGAAGTTCAAGTCTGAGGCTTTCAATTTCCTCTTCAAGCCTGTCATAAGCAGCAATTGCCTCTGCTGCAAGGTCTGTATCCTCTTCAGACTCTGCCAGCTCTATGGTAAGCTCTATATCCTCCACACCTGATACCAGCTTTTGATACGTACCGAGTTTCTTTTCTAAGGTTTTTTGCTCTCTGAGCAGCTTCTGGGCTGCATTCTGATCACTCCAGAAATCCGGTTTCTCCGCTATGAAATTCAATTCATCAAGTCTTTCTTTAAGCCCAGCCGGGTCAAAGAGAGTCACCGACCTCTCCCAATTTCGCAGCCAGCTTAGGCAAATTCTGTTTTGTCTGTTCTAATTCAATCATCATGTCCTCCTATCCTTAATCCAATTATTTATTCCAAACCCTGCTTGCATACCTGCAATCCGAAAGGGCAGTGCTTGCTACAATATTACCATCAGCATCATATACCATAATCCGGACCTTGTAATAATACCGTGTGCCTTTCTTCCCAACAGTATTGATAAAGGTATCAGTATCCTTTTCTATCCTGGC
>CAVAON010000023.1:0-25334 GCA_963590215.1 Anaerovoracaceae bacterium
GAGGCTTCTGGCAGAGCTGCAGAGAAGCTTGATATGGCGAGAGCCATGAAAGGTGACAATGAGCCTGTTGAGAAGATTGCCAGATATACAGGATTACCTAAGGAAAAAATACAGATGTTGTAGACTTTTCCCCAGAACCTGTGTTGAAGCAATGCAGCTAAGGTAACAAAGATAGAGAGGCTCTTACAGAGGAGAAAATTCGAGATAGCGATGACTATGAGGGCTAAGAACTACCCTATAAAAGATATAAATGTATTGTGATTGTCAACGATGCGCCGGGTGCTTTTCTAAGTGAACGGTGCATTTTTTTTGGCAGATCTGTGATTTTGCGATTGGCTTCCGATTAAGTTGCTTTAAATCGAAAAATGTTGTTCAAACAACATAAAAATGGCACAAAAAGATGTAGTATAACATATAACTGTATTTTGAAATCAACAAGGAGGAAATTATGAAGAAAAAATTATTATCATTATTCGTTTCATTTGCAATGATTATGACAGTATTCGCCGGCATGACAGTGACTGCAAATGCAGATGAGGCAAACGCAGCTGCTGAAACAGCAGCATTCACAGTATACAGTGCAACTACTGATGCTGATGGTAAAATATTTCTCAAAGATACTGTAAAAACATACACTGCTGATGAGTTCGCTGCTCTTGCAACAAAAGGTTCCATCGGTGGCTTCTACATGAAAGGCGGCGTTAATGCTATAACATCAAAGGAATATGTTACTATGGAAACTCTTCTTGGCGATGCTGGCATCGGAACAGAGTTTGTTACAGCTTTGTATGCAACAGAAACTTCAGATGAAGGAACACCTTCAGTTTATGGAAAATGTGAATACAAGAAATACCTTGACGGTCCTGCATATATCTACAAAGAAACAAAAGGATCAGATGAGGCATTCACAGGAACAGAAACAGCACAGACTCTTGCAATTTCTGTAACTTCAGCTAAAGGCACTGTCGCAAAAGACCAGACAATTGCACAGTATATGGATGCAACTGCTGATGCAGGTACAAGCTACAACGTAATAGCAGGTTCAACAGATGTTACAGATAATGCTGGTAAGAGAATGGCTCAGGGCATATCAGGTGTAGCAGTAATAGTTGACCAGACAGCTATGGATACAGCAGAAGCCAAAGCTTTAAAGGTTAAGAGCCTGACAGTTAAGGGTTCAAAGAGCAAAGCTGTAGTTAAATACAAGAAAAATGTAGCAGCAGACGGATACAAGATTCTTTATTCAAAGAACAAGAATTTCAAAAGTGGAACAAATAAATACAAGCTTACAACTAAGAGTTCATACACATTAAAGCTCAAAAAAGGCACTTACTATGTAAAAGTTGCTACTTACAGCAAAGTAGACGGTAAGAAGGTTTACGGCAAGTACACTTCAGCTAAAAAAGTAGTTGTAAAATAGAATTTGATTAGTTTATAAACAGGGTTTGCACTTGCTGTAGACCCTGTTTTTTTAGTGAGGTTTATATGAATACTGATTTATGGAATAGCTGCATTGAATACCATGGACATACCTGCGGAGGTATAGCACTTGGATATATGGCAGCGATGTATGCCAAAGAGCTCCTCGAGATAAAGGCGGACGATGATATTCACCAACGCCACAGGGCAGTTACAAGCTTCGACCTCTAAGGCATTAGCTGTAGGTCGGGGTAGTTGACAATCGAGAACAGGAGCACAGGAAAGAGTGTAGTGCTGCTTGCAAAACCCAAACCAAATGGCAGTGAAAAAGGAGAGAAATATTATCTTCAGAGCAAATACGAGGACCTGTTTGAAGTAGTGGATTTTTAATTTTTTCCTGTTTCCACGACAGAAGAGAAATGATATAATTAAGCAAAGAGATTCACGAAGCATGGAGGGAAAGATGATAGTTCTGTCTAAAACACAAAGTATATGCCCTGAGTGCCACAAACCGGTTCAGGCGGTATATGCTTTAGAAAACAACAAAGTCGTTATTAAAAAACAATGCCCGGAGCATGGCGAATATTCAAGCCTTATATCTTCAAATCCTCAGGATTATGTCAAATGGACAAGCCATCCTGTTGTAAATATTCCGCCCAAGGTAAATATTACATCAGGGAGAGAAGGAGAATGTCCACTTCACTGCGGCACATGTGAAAACCATTTGCAGACAGCATGCTGCGTCCTTATAGATGTAACTGACAGATGTAATCAGCATTGCCCGTATTGCTTTGCAAAGGCGGAGGATTCAGGAAATGATATGCCACTGTCTGAAATTGAGAGAAAATATGATTTGCTACTGGAGCTTGGAGAGGAAAGAGAATTTAACATACAGCTTTCAGGAGGAGAACCTACAGTCAGAGATGATTTGCCTGAAATAATCAAAATGGGCAGAGATAAAGGTTTTGAATATATACAGATAAACACAAACGGCAGAAGAATAGCAGAGGAGCCAGGATATGCAAAGAAATTAAAGGA
Organism: Anaerovoracaceae bacterium; assembly: GCA_963590215.1. Classification (GTDB taxonomy): domain Bacteria; phylum Bacillota; class Clostridia; order Peptostreptococcales; family Anaerovoracaceae; genus UMGS973. The sequence continues at coordinate 2,458 of CAVAON010000023.1, forward strand.
TGCGGGAGCATCTGTGATATATCTGCAGTTTGATGGCACTACTGATGAAATCTATATGCAGATGAGAAATGAACCGCTGCTTGAGATTAAACTTGCTGCGATTAATAATTGCAGGAAAGCAGGGATTCCTGTTACCCTTGTGCCTACAGTTGTCAAAAACGTCAACCTGGGGAATATAGGGGAGATGATGCATTTCCTTATTGACAATAGAGATGTTGTCAAGGGCATACATTTTCAGCCGGTCAGTTTCTTTGGCAGGGTACCTGACAAAGATTATGAAAACAGAGTTACAATGTTTGACTGCATGCATGCCATAGAGGAGCAGACAGACGGCCTGTTCCGTTACAGTGACTTGTGCCCTATAACAACAGGTCATACCCTTTGCTGCTTCTATGGAACATACCTTAAAGAAAAAGACGGCACTATCAAATCTCTCATAACAGAGCAGACCAAAAAAACAGGAGTAAGCTGCTGTGACAGCCTTGATCCTCTTGAAATAATCAAAAAAGACAGAGACTTTGTGCTTAACAAATGGGATTTGCCTGTATATGAAGAGACTGATGAATGCTGCTGCTGTGAGCCGCCAATAGAGGAAACAGCTTGCTGCTGCGAGCCAGTAGAGGAGACTTCATGCTGCTGCTGTAGCGATGAACCTGTAGACCTTGATGAATTCCTGACATATTATAAATCAAACATGTTCACAGTATCAGGTATGGCGTTTATGGATCTTTCAAATCTTGATGCAGAGAGACTGAAAAGATGCAGGGTGGTGCAGCTTACAGATGATGACAGGCTTGTACCGTTTTGTGCATACAACAGTATATACAGAAAATAAAGGAGAGATATATGCTTAGACCGGGAAACTTTGATATAACCAGAAGCGGAGCTATTGCTGCTGCATTTAAAAAAGGTGATAAAATTCTTGATGTTGGCTGCGGACGCGGAGAAACCATGAGGTTTCTTACAGATGAATATGGGCTTGACTGTGTTGGAGTGGATATGAATCTGAGATTTATAGAAGAAGGTAGCCATGCAAACCCGGATCTTGATATCAGGCTTGGAGACGGTGAATTTCTTGACGATTTCTCATCAAAGACATTTGACGGAGTATTTATGGAATGTGTACTGTCTCTGATAAACATGCCTGATGAAGCACTTCATGAGGCATATTGCGTGTTAAAAAAAGGCGGCAGGCTTGTGCTGAGTGATCTGTTTCATATAAATCCGGAGAGGAATTTTATAAAAGCTGTGAAAATAGAAGCAGATAGACAAGCCATGAAAAAACGCAAAGAAGGTGACTGTGAAGAGAGAAGCGCAAAGGCTGTTGATTTCAGGCATGATGGTAAATTTATAATTGGACCTCTCGGAGATCAGCTTGAAAATATGGGCTTTGCTATAACACACTTTGAAGACAGGACAGATGACCTGACACAATACATGGCAGAGACCATTCTTGACGGTAAAGAAGACAGCATCATATGTAATGTTAAAAATAAAAAAAATACAGGATATTTTATGCTTGTAGCAGTAAAGAGGTAAAGATGAAAGAGGAATTATTTGAACTTAAGCTGCAGGGCTACTGCTGCAGCCAGATGGTTATGGAAATGGGACTCAGAGCACTTGATAAACAGAATGAAGACCTTGTAGAGGCAATATCGGCATTGTGTGGAGATATTGACTGTGATAAACCGTGTGGAGTGCTTACAGCGGCTCAGTGTCTGCTTCATCTTGCAGATCCAAAGAGCGGACCTGAAAATGCAGCAGATCTTGAAGGCTGGTTTGAGGATGCTTTCGGCGATAAGAATTGTAGTATTCTTATGGAGGGGCAGCCGATTAACAAAGTCGAAAAATGCCCCGTTATAACTGAGGAAACTCTTAAATATGTATTTGAGATACTTGAGCTTGAATGATTATGGAAAAATGGCTGGATTTGTGGATAGCAGGCAAGCATAATCTCAACATGAATTCAAGAGATGAGATAGAGAAGTATCAACAGGAGAAGCTCAGAGAGGCTGTGCAATATGCAATGCAAAACAGTAGCTTTTATCGCAAGCTCTATGAGCATTGCGATGTTGCTGATTTTGAAAGCCTGCCCTTTACGACTCCTGAGGATCTCAAAGCTTTCAGCGAGGATATGGTATGCGTCAAGGCATCGGATGTTTCAAGAATTGTAACGCTTCAAACAAGCGGTACGACAGGCAGACCCAAACGCATATATTTCACAGCAGAGGATCAGGAGCTGACTGTTGACTATTTTGCAAATGGTATGAGGTTTATGGTGAATCGGGGAGACAAAGCACTGATACTGTTTCCCCATACATCAGAAGGCTCTATTGGCCTGCTGCTGCAGACAGCCCTCGAGAGGATAGGCGTTGAAACAAGCTTTGAACCAAGGCCTTGTGTTGACTGCATTATAGGGGCACCCGAATATATCGCAAATCTATCTGAATCAAGGCCGGAAATTAAAGCAGCTAAAGTATTGCTTTCATCTGATTATGTATCGGAGAATGCAAGAGAAAGAATTACTCAAAACTGGGGCAGTTTGATTTTTGAACATTATGGTATGACAGAAATGGGACTTGGATGTGCCGTATCATGTGGACAGGGAGTAGGATATCATATCAGAGAAAACGATATATATATTGAAATAATTGACCCTATAACAGGCAAAGCTGTTTCGGAGGGACAATATGGAGAAATAGTATTTTCGACACTTACACGGCAGGCAATGCCCTTCATACGGTACAGGACAGGAGATGTATCCAGGTGGATTACTGACAGATGTGCCTGCGGAAGTGTTCTCAAGAGGATAGACAGAGTAAAAAACAGGAGGTAGTTATGTCACAAAAGGTAATATACCATGGCAGGGATATGCTGGAACTTGGTGAAAGCTTTGTAATGTGCAAGATAATAAATTCAGAGGGTTCAACTCCAAGAAAAAAAGGAGCATGCATGCTTGTTAAAGAAAACGGGCAAACCATAGGCAGCGTCGGAGGGGGCAAGATAGAAGCTGAAACAGAAAAGCTTGCAGCAGAAATGTTCAGGACAAAAGAAAAAAGCAGAGTATTTCATTTCAGACTTGATAACTCAAAAGAAGGAATAGGCATGGCATGTGGAGGCGATGCTGATGTACTGATGCAATACATAGATGCTGCGCACCCTGAAGAGTTTGAAGAGGAATTTGAACAGGTTACTACCGCATATATCTTCGGCGCGGGACACGTTTCTCTTGAGGCTGAAAAACTCTTGAGATATGTTGATTTCAGAACGGTTGTAATAGACGACCGTGAAGAGTATTCAAACAGAGAACGTTTTCCTGATGCATATGAAGTAAAAACTATTGATTCTTTCAAGAACTCCTTTGAAGGCCTTGAAATTGACGAAAACAGTTATATAGTAATTGTTACAAGAGGACATATGGGAGACCTTGATGTTTTAAGAGACGCGCTTAGACTCCCTTGTGCTTACCTTGGAATGATTGGCTCCAGAAACAAAAACAAAGTTCTATATGAGGCTCTCAAAAAAGAAGGCTTTGACGAAAGTGAATTCGAAAAAATTTACTCACCGATAGGTGTTGAAATTCATGCCGAAACGCCTGAAGAAATAGCAATAAGTATTGCAGGAGAAATGATTAATGTCAGAGCAGGTTACGGGAAATAAACAGATAGGTGCAGTTATTCTTGCAGCAGGATATTCATCAAGAATGGGAACATTCAAACCTGGATTGCAAATAGGCGATAAGACAGTTGTATCAAGACTTATCGCCTCATTTTACGATGCTGGTATCAAAGATATAGTCGTTGTAAGCGGATACAACAGAGAAGTCTTGCTGCCTCTTATAGCAGGACTTGATGTGACTGAAAGCTATAATGAAAGCTTCCCCAAGGGCATGTTCACATCAATACAGGCAGGAGTTAAAAAAACAGCCACAGAATGGAGAGGCTTTTTTCTTATACCTGTTGATTGCCCTCTGCTCGAAAAAGAAACAATAGAACTGCTTGTCAGCGAGATTAAAGATGACAGCTCATTTGTGGTTCCATGCTACAGAGGCAAAAAAGGACATCCCCTATATATTCCCATAAAATACAGAGACGAAATATTAAGCCATGACGGTACTGACGGACTCAAAGGTATTACTGACAAGTATGATGATTTTATGAAAAGAGTTGAAACAGGCAGAGAAAGCACTGTTTTAGATATGGATACTCCAGCAGCTTACCAAAGGCTCAAAGCCTTTTATGAGGGTGGGATGAAATCCGAATCCCTCGCAAGCCTTGCAGCAGGTAGAACATTTTACCTTATAAGGCACGGGCAGCCACAGCAACATAGGGATAAAATATTTCTCGGGCAAACAGATGTGCCCTTGAGCGAAAAAGGAAAAGAACAGGCGGCAAAAGCTAAAGACATCCTGCCTGTGGGCATCAAAAGGATTTATTCAAGCAACCTGATGAGAGCAAAACAGACTGCGCAGATTATATGCAGTGAGATTATAGAGGTTGAAGGCTTCAGAGAAATGAACCTTGGTAGCTGGGATGGCAGATATATAGAAGATATCAAGCGTGAATTCCCAGAGCTGTATGAAAAAAGAGGAAAAAATATTTTTTCGTTTAAAACAGGAAACAGAGCTGAGAATTTTTATGATTTGCAGTACAGGGTGATTAAATCGCTTATTGACGTTCTAAAAAAAGACGATGATAAAGAAATATTTATAGTTGCACACAGCGGTGTTATACGATGCATTGAAACCAATTTAAAAGGCGGAAATGTTGATGATGCATGGGAAAAGACAGGAAACGGAGAGATAAGAGTAATCAAAGCCTGAGCTTCATATATTATTTGACAAGTCTCAATTTCCTGCCGCATTTGAAGATGTTCTTGTGCCCGTTAAATATGGCTGTATGTAATGCACTTGCCTGATCTGTTATCGCAAGACCGGATACTTCATCAGCTCCATAATCAAACAGAATATCACACATGGTACTGCTTGGTCCGACAACCGTTGTATGTGCGTTTTTGCTGAGAGCAAGAAGCCGAGGCAGGGTTTTGTTTACGAGAGCAGAGCCTGTAATGAATACAAAATCCATTTCGGGGAGGAGGTATTCACATGCAGCTTCAGGGTATTCATTTTTTGCAGGGCGCTTTTCTATAACATATACGTCTGCTTTGGTAAGGATTCCCTCAAGATGCATGAAGTGTCCTATCATACCGACTTTTTTGCCAGAAGTGATTTCTTCGTAGGCATCGAAAGTGTTATTAGCAGCAAGAGCTCTGTCTTCAAGAAGCTCAATGTTGTTATAATAAGCATTAATAGCGGCAGCTCCTATTCCTGCCTCTCTGAAGTCCCAGGACTTGCTTAGCGTGGCAACATCTTTGAGAGAACACCCTGTCAGATGCGAGTAGCTTGAGAGCATATTGCCCCCAGCTTCTATATTTGCCGCAACGCCGCAATACTTTCCTGCAGCAACTACAGCCCAGCTGTTGCCTGCAGCAACCCTGTCTACTATAATGCTACTGTCGATGCCTTCGATTAGTCTGTCATATAATTCCCACATAATTTTTCCTCAACAAAATCTTGTATGTATTTTTTTTGTATTTCATAGGATTCTCTTTTGTAAGGCAGAATTTCAGCCTTGTAATCTGACATCATATCATGAATTTCTGAACTTTTGTCCTGGAGGTTAAGACCAATGCTATGCCCGGTATGCGCTGCGGCATAAGACATTTTCAGAACCCCTATACAAGGGATATTGCCCTTGAGTAAAATATCAAGATAACTACTGAATGCCGGCGATTTGAGCTCTCCTCCTCCGATTTCATCAAGCAGTATAATTTTTTTCTCTTTTCTGGCTTTTTCAAGGATATCGATTGCAATGCCTTCAAATACTGACATTTCAAAAGAAGATCCAGCAGATGTTTTCTTCATGAAGATATTCGTAAGTTTATCATTGAATACGGCTGTCAGTTCAGGGGAAGCTGCATAATCAGCAAGTCTGAAGCCTAATGTGTTGCCGTCTTTATCTTTTAGACGTTGTGATACGAAACCTCCAATGTATTCTTTGTATGGATTTAAGGCATCCTGCAGCAAAGTTGACTTGCCTGCCTGCACAGGTGCCTGTAAAAATAAATGTTTTCTCATGGATATTATTTCTCTTCTATCATAGATTCTACTTCGCTCATTCTTCCGGTTACAAGCTCTTCCGGTAAAGACACCTGCCCGCACTGGGGACAGCGAGGCACCTTGTAGCGAAAACTCCGGCTCAAGTATTTAAACTGAACTTCAATAAGCTCCATTTGCACGTTGCACTTGTCACATATCAATTTTTCTTCCATTGAATACTGCCTCCAATTGAATTTGCATTCTGTGGGAATACACATTATGAATTATACGTTCATTATCGTTGTTGCCATTTGAGTATTCAACCCAAACAGTTATTGCACCAATCTCATTATATGCTTTGTAATGGCCGGTTTGTGGATTGTGCGTTCGTCTTCCTGTGCTTTCGGCATGTGCAATTACACTGCATATGTCATCTTCAAGAATTTTGAGCCTGTTGATTTTGGCAGCGATGTTTTCATCGCTAATTATAAGTGTATATGCTTTTTTTTCAGGTTTGTTTTCCATTTCCTCACCCCATAAGTCGTTTAGAAGTGTTTCTTTCAAAATGATACGGTTTGTCCTGCGCATTGTTACATCAGGCTGTATGGCTTTGTTTTGAGGGTCTATATCAAATAACGCATCAAGTATGTGAATTGCAGGCTTGCCACGCTCTTTAAAAATGTCGCGGCAGTTTGAGCAGTAGACGAGATATGGATTTTCTGACAACTCTATTCGCTGTTTGGTCACATATTCAGTAAACTCGGGGAGCACCATAGAACCCTGACCGCCAAAGCCGCAACATCCGTGCTTATCTCCTTTTGGAAGATCAATTGCATTTATTCCTGCTTTGTCAGCAAGCTTTCTGACTGCCGATTGTACGTTCATATCATCTCTTGCAGAACACGGGTCAAAAACAGAATACGTTTCGTCACTTTTAAATTCCGCTTTTTCGAAGGAATCGGCCATTATTTCATACAAAGAAATAATATTTATTTCAGGCAGATATTCCTTCAGGTGTCTGCTGCATGATATGCATGCAGTTATGAGAGCGGGTTTGCCAAGCTTTTCCCATTCCTCTTTTAATTTTTGAATTTCTGCATCGTGCTGTTCATTGTTTCCAGCCCAGTTTACGGGCACAGTGCAGCAGCGCAGTAAAAGCCCGGTGTCAGGATATTTGTCAAGAAGCCATTTGTATGGCTTTATCACATAATCAGGGTTTAATGCTCCGAGGTTGCATCCCGGGAAAAAAGCGTATTTGCATGAATCACTTCCTGGAGCCTGTCTGGTTATTGCGGCATATTCACTGTTTGAGAATTCCATATCACGGACAAAATACTGTTTGTATGCGGCAGGAACTTTACCTGCATCATGCATTTTATGACGTGCGAATTTAATCATTCCGCAAAGATCTATATGCTCAGGGCATGTATCAGTCATCATGTGGCATTCTGTGCATACAGCAATGTATTTGCGCGCCGGGGCTTTGTGTACAAGAGAGCCGGCAGGCTTACATGAAAGCAATATTTCATCACGCATCTTGGCGGGCCACTTATTGAAATATCTGATGAGGTCACAATATTGTTCGCATGAATCACATTGGCATTTGATGCAGCGTGCAGCTTCTGCTATGCATTGTTCCTCGTTGAAGGATTCATGATTTGCGATTACAGCCGGCGTTTTGACCAGTTTGTCCTCATTTGCTACACATTTTGTAGGGTCTGGAGTCTGAGGGTATTCTGTTTTTTTGATTTTGAGGAACACCTCCGCTGAATTTGATATTTCAAGTCCGTCAGAGAGTGCGCCGACAGGATCTTTGCCGCATAGCATGCCACCAATGTAAATGGCTGTATCGCCTACTGTCATAACACCGCCGGTTTCAGAGCCTCCGCCCGGAATCGGCACTTCAAAACGGTTGCCGCCTTTGCCTGTTGCGACATAAATCACATCAAATCCGTCAGGATTATCCTCTGTAATGCACAGCGGGTGTATATCTTTGATTTCTGTGCCGGAGTTTAAAGTATATTTTTCATATGTGAATTGCAAATCAAACTCTGCCATATATATTTCTTCAGGCAGAAGCTGTGCCAGAATACCTCCTATTTTATCTGATTTTTCGAATATGGTGACATCGTATTTTTTGGATGCCATGCGAAAAGCAAATCCCAGACCGGAAAGACCTGCACCTATTACGGCAATTTTTTTATTTTTGGCAGGCAGATTATATCTATTGGGAGTTTTGCGGGAGGCAAGCTCTATAACTGATTTTTCAAGTCTCCTTATTTGCAATGGCTCATCAACAACCTGGCGTATGCATGCATTTTCGCAATAAGCAGGGCATATTTCGCATACTATTGCCGGAAATGCCAATTTATCACGAATGGATTTGTATGCTGCATTAAATCGTTTCTTTTCGATTTTTTCCTGGATATCAATGATATCCATTTTGAATGGACAAGCATCTGCGCACATAGGGATGTCATGTTCCCTGCATACGTCAAACTGGTCATAATACTGCTGCATGTAGCCTCCTTAAATTCACAGGTATGAACCTGATTACTATTAATAATATAACACAGGACACTATGAAAAATCCATAGTGTCCTGTAAAATGCCTTGTGTAATATCGTAGATGATACTATTTAAAATGTTCGTCCTTCCATTTAACACCTTCTGCACCCAAAGAGTGGAATTCAAGTTCTTCAGGCTTTGACGGATCCATAGGATTGTTTCTGATATCGTCAAGTGCATCGTGAAGATCTGAGCCTAAGAAGTAAGGTTCAGGCTTGTTAGGGTTAGGTTCGCCCTTTGCAAGTGCATCTATACCGGCTTTAACCTTAGCTGGTGTAGCAGGGATTTCGTAAATTCTTACGCCTACTGCATTGTTGATAGCGTTGATTACTGCCATATGGTCTGATGACTGGAATGCTTCTGAAGCTCCTGATGAACCGAAAGGTCCTCTAGGGTCGTGTCCGCCAACGTCGATAGCAACGAAGTTGTCAGGAATATCCTTGATGTAAGGAACTCCTGCGCCGAACATATTGTTGTGCTTCTTGAGGTCTTCATAGTTTTCGCTGAGAGCGAAACCGATTGCGTGTGACATTCCGCCGAAGATCTGGCCTTCAACCGCCTGAATGTTTCCTGGCTTACCGATCCAGTAAACGCATGTCATACCTGTACATTCTGTCTTACCTGTAGCTACTTCTACATTAACCTCTGCAAGGTACAGAGCGTAGGTATATGTATAAGTAGGGTTGCCTGATCCGTTGTTAGGGTCAAGATCGTAGAAGTAATCGTATTCGTCAACTGTTGCCCAGTCTCCGTCATATCTTGTAGGAAGTCCTTCTGCGATCATTTCGTCATAAGTTCTGTATGTTCCGTCAGGTTTTCTCATTGCATCTGCAATGTTCTTAGCTGCAACGATGCTTGCCTTACCGTTTGCATAATGTGATCTTGAACCTGCGGATTCGCCTGTGTTAGGGCAGTACTTGGAGTCGTCCTGGATAAGCTTGATGTCATCAGGAGTAATCTCAGGGAAGTAAGGCTTCAGTGCTTCAAGAGTACAGATTAATGAACCCTGGTCACCGCCCTGGCCCTGATCCTGCCAAGTGTCATATTTTCTGAATTTAGGTCTGTCGCCAGGCATTAATTCAAGTGCAACGTGAGCTTCGTCAACTGCGCCGAGTCCTACGTTGTATCCGCCCCATGCGATACCTACGCCCTTCTTAATTTCGTCTGTTGATTCAGCCTTAGCCTTTGCAACAGCCTTGTCATAGTAAGGCTTCATCTTATCCATCATTTCTTCCATTGGATAATGTAAGAACGGATACTGGTTAAGGTTAGTATCTCCAGGACGAGCGATATTTCTGTATCTGAATTCAAATGGATCTATTCCTGCTTTTTCGGCAAGCATATCTACCAGTGCTTCTGAGCAGGTGAATGCCTGAGGAGCACCGTAGCCTCTGTATGCAGTACCCCAAGAGTGGTTAGTAAACGCAACTCTTGCAAGACCTGCTACGTTTGGCATGTAGTATGGATAGAACATAAATCTTAAAATCTTAGTGAGTTTGTCATCGCCAAGTTCTGCGAAAGGACCATGGTCAAGACCTGCGTCGAATTCGCCGGCAATGAATTTACCGTTTTCGTCGCATGCAACTCTTCCGTTGAAGTAAGTCGGAGAACGCTTACCGGAAACGGCCATGAACTGAGCGTAGTCCATTGACAGTGAGCAAGGCATGCCTGTAACTTTAGTAGCAATACCTACCATTGAGTAAGTGTGTGCACTCATAGCCCAGCCGAATGAACCGCCTGTAGGGTTTTCGATAACTCTGAGGTTTTCAACAGGGATTCCGATAGCTTCTGCCATATCGTCTCTGTCGAAGTATAAGGTCATTGTCTTGCAGTGTACGCAGAGGTTGCCGTCTTCATCGTAGTAAGCCTGTGATACATCGCCTTCGATTGACATATGAGGCTCTCTTGATGAGAAGAATGAACCTTCTACTGAGTAAGCAGCGTTGTCGATGAGTTCAGGAACGTGTTCGTCGTCCCCTTTTAATACTGGCTGCTGTGAGTAGATGTTAGGAGCATAAGTATCCGGCATCCAGTCATGAATCTGCTCTGCGTCAGGAGTTACTGCTTCAAGATAGCTCATGTACTCAGGCAGTGGTTCAAGTTCAACCTTGACTGCCTTTGCAGCTGCCTTTGCGTGCTCTCTTGTATCAGCGCAAACCATGGCAACAACATCACCGTAGTAGAGAATCTTGTCTTCTGCAAGAATATGGTGAGCCTGCTGCAGGTCAATTGTTCTTGCTGAGAAGCCGTAAGTCATGAGCTTGTTGGCATCCTTGACATCTTCCCATGTTATTACTTTTACTACGCCTGGCATTTTTTCAGCTTCGCTGTAGTCGATGCTCTTGATAACAGCATGACTGTACTGTCTTGGCTGTACGAGTTCAACTTTGAGTGTTTCTGCAGGCATATGAAGCTCTACATCATCACCGTAATCGCAAACACCGCAGGCTTTTGCCATAGCATTAGGTCTGATGAGCGGTTTGCCATAGAAGTTTCCAATGTCTTTTGTCCAGTCATAAGTGATATCCTTGACTGTTTTTTCACCTCTGAGTATTGCAGCTGCTTCCATAACTGCATCTACAATATGCTTGTAACCTGTGCATCTGCATACGTTTCTGTGTTTCTGGAACCAGTCTCTGATATCTTCTCTTGTAGGATTTGGATTTTCCTGAAGAAGCTGATATGCCGAAACTATGAATCCGGGTACACAGAAACCACACTGTACTGCACCGAGATGAACCCATGCATCCTGCAATGGATGAGGGTGAAGCACTGTACCGATACCTTCGATAGTAATAACTTCGCTGTACTCAGTAACCTTTGAAATCTTTCTGGTACAGGAGCGTATTACTTTGCCGTCCAGTATAACTGAACATGCACCGCAGACACCTGTGCCGCAGCCTACTTTGGTGCCTGTAAGACCAAGTCTTCTGAGGACTGAAGCCAATGTGTCTTTTTCGGGATCGCATATAAATGTACGATCGGCGCCATTGATCTTCAATGTCATTTTCATAAATTGTTTCATACGTTTTGCCTCCGTAATGTTTAAAACAAAGGGAAACCTCGAGTATTTCCCTAACGAGTTAATCTAATTTTAGCAATTTTTAAACCAGTAGGCAACATATATTTTGGTTGAAAATATGTACATTTTTGTTCTTTTTAAAAAATTGACAAATGAAATTGAAAAAAACTAAAACATACAGCTGGTAAAATACGAAAAAATATATGTTGTCGCAAAGTCATAACAAATTTGTTTTGTTTTTTAGACAAAAAAGCCATATTAATAAAAGTCAAAAATATAACAATTACAAATTTTCAGAAAATAATTGACTGTAGACGGAAAAACAAAATATAATTAGCTATCCGAACCGGGAGGTCGGGTAATGGAATTATTTTATTTTATTTAAGGAGGTTCTTATGGCAAACGAAAAAAAGACTTCACAGCCTGAGGAAAAGAATGAACTTAAACGAGGGATTAAAGGCTGGCAGGTTGCATTCATCGGAATCGGCGGCGTAATCGGTTCATGTTATTTCCTGGGCATCGGCTCATGCCTCTCCAGCATGGGACCTGGCGTTCTAATCGCATTTATTGTAACAGGTATTATTGTTTACGGTACTATGATTTCTTATTCGGAGTTGCTTGTAAATGTGCCAAGAACAGGTTCATTTGTAGCATATACAAGTGAATTCCTGACGCCTACGATTTCTACGGGATTCGGCTGGGCATTCTGGTTCAACTGGGTATGTTACGTTCCTTCGGAAGCAATTGCAGTTTCGACGGTACTGACGGCATTGATGGGAACAAACAGTGCTGTTACATACACTGCAATAGCCCTTGGAGCAATGGCTGCAATTACTGTTATTAATCTTTGTGCAGTTGATATTTTTGCAAAGATTGAGGCAGGACTTGCTATAACCAAGGTTATAGTTATTCTGGTATTCGTTGTTGCAGCATTTGGTATATGGGTAGGTCTCTGGGGCCAGAGTGATTCATATTCAGGCTTCCTGGCAGCGTCAGTTAACTTCGGTGATGTTACAATGACATTTGGTCAGAAGGTATTCCCTCTGGGAATCATGGCTGTGCTCGTTAACATGACTGTAGTACTTGTAACTTTCCAGGGAACAGAAATAGTTGGTCTTGCAGCAGCAGAATCACAGAATCCGGAAGAATCGGTTCCAAAAGCATGTAAGAGTGTAACTTATCGTATTGCACTGCTTTACATACTTCCGCTGATTCTTGTTATCCTGGTTTACCCTTATGAACTGGCAAGCGATGCAAACCCTGTATTTGCTGATATTATGAATTACTATGGTATCGGATGGCTCGGATTCGTATTCTCGGCAGTTGTACTTGTTGCAGCATTCAGCTGTGCAAATACGGGCTTTTATGGAACTGTAAGATGTATGTTCGGACTTTCGATTGAAGGACTTGCTCCTAAATTCATCAGCAAAGTAACCAAATCAGGAAACCCAAGAGCTGCCGTTTTATGGACACTGGGATTCATGTGGGTAGTTCTTCTTGTAGGACTCATTTCACAGATTACAGGATATCTGGAAGATTTATATGTAAGTCTTCTGTCACTGTCTGGATTTACAGGAACCCTTGCATGGGTAGGAATTATTCTTTCTCAGATTTCGCTCAGGAAGAAGCTTAAGAAAAATGGTTATGATCCTGAAACATGCCTGAAAGCAAAGGTTAAAAAAGGACAGCAGTGGATTCCATACTTCGCTGTTATTGCCCAGGTTATATGCCTGATTATGCTGGTATTCGAAGATGTATTTATTTTCGGTGTAGCATGCGCAGCTATAGTATTCCCGATGATAGGATATCAGATAGCAAAGAAGACAGGACATTTGAGAGACAAATCTGAAATTGCATCGACAAATGAAAAAACATTTGAAGAATTATTTCCTCCAATTAACAAATAGTCTAAAATTGTCTTAACTGATAAGATAACAAACGGAGAGAGCAGCCGGATTTATGAAGGCTGCTCTCTCTGTGTGCGCTATATTGCTAAAAACGTTTGCTGAAAAAAGGACAGTATGTTTTCAGGCATTCATTGTTTTGTGAGGAAAAAGTGCATTGTATTTTACATGGAATATCAAGAGGCAATCCTGTCTTTTCCTTTATAAATTCTGTAGCAGTACTGACTGAGATATATGATGTTCTTTTGCAGCAGCGGGGTCCGCCATACTTGCCTATCCGGGCAAGAGCTATGGACGTCAGAGTGTTGGCATTTCCCCATTCGTCGCTGCTCATAGGGGTTGTGCCTGTGATTATGCTGTAGGCGATACCTGCACTGAGAGCCGCACCGCAGCAACCCCAAAAACCGCATGCTCCTCCGGGAACCTGGCTGCCTCGTGCAATCATTTCCTTTAATAGCGAGTCGTTAGGGATGCCTTTGGCATTGCAATATGCGATAATGATGGAGGCACCAGTCAGTATGTGATGCTCAGGACCGTGCATATATACTTCAGGTTTGCTTAGCATATATGTGAGTATTTCAATGGGATTTTTTGAATTCAGATTTGTTGCTGATTCAAATATCCTTTTGATTGCAGCCTTTGCGTGACATTCATCACAGACAAAATGACCTGCCTGACATATTACATTGGTTTCTTCCTGTTTGCCGCACAATGAACATGTGGCAGGCTTTCGTGTATCGGGCAGATATACAAGAGGCTTCCCGCATATAAGGCAACCGCTCATAGGCTGACTCCTTTCGAATATCTCCAGATATCTCTTTCCATGCATACATTAAGGCCACAGCATTCTGCAGGTTCGAGATTGTATTTGTCGTAAAGCATGGCAAAATGCTCTTTGACCTGTCTGTAGTAATCTATATCCGGCGCCTGCATGGAGTTCATGACAGGTCTTCCCATAGGCATCCATATTGAAGCTGTAGGTATTATGCCTCTCTGGGCAAGATATGTTGAACCCTCCTTCAGAGTGTCGATGCTTTCAAGACCTATGATGAAATTTGAAAAGGCTTTGCCGCTTCCATGCTTTTGTGCAATATATTCGAGTGCTTTCAGGTGGCGTTCTCTTGTTGTAAAATCGACTTTGCCTGGTGTGATTATCTTTGCTTTGTTCATATCCCATACTTCGAGGCTGCATGCGATACGGCTTGCACCGAGGCTGAAATATTCATCTGAAAGAGCAAAATCCTCAGGTGGAGTTATATACAGCAGAAGCTCGCCGGGAATGTTGATTGCTTCTGACAGTGCATTAAGATATGAACAAAGGTATGTTGCTTCTGTCTTGCCTGCAAAGGTTGAGCCTCCTGTGATTTGCACACTGTTGCAATTTACTTTTTCAATTGCATATTTTACGATTTCGGCAACATCTGATGCGGCAAGCGCTTTTGGCTGGGGCTTGCCTTTTTTTGTAAGAGCCTCAAAGTCTGCTCCGGAAAAACAGAATTCACAGGGCTTACCTGCAGCAGCATATTCACATGGCCACAGGCATTGAAAAGCAACCCAGTCCACGCCCTGAAGCACAGCGTTCCCTATAAACAGAGTGCCCAGCGATGTTTTTTGGCTGAAAAAATCTGTTTTTGGAGGAAAGGTTACAAAATCTACAAAATCCCCATTATACATAAGTGCAGGTTTGTCGCCTGCTATTTCAAGGGTGAATGGGGTACCCAGCTGTGAAGCATATTTGAGTAGTTTGAGATTGCTCCATGAAAGCATGCCGCCAAGATATTTGAGATGAAATCCCATGTCGGTAAGCTGTACGATAGTGCCGTCAGACAGCCTGAAACTGTTACATGTGAGAGGATTTATATCAAGTCTGTAATCATTTGAAAACTGCCTGTATACTTCCTTGCTTACTTTGAGACCTCTGCTTACAACAAGACATTTGAGCTCTATTGAGTCTATTTCCTGTTTATCTATTAAGTATTTGTTCATTGTCTATCTCCTTGTATATACTTTGGGAAGCCTTTGCCCAAATGCACATAAAATTTCATAATTGATTGTTCCTGTGGCTTTTGCAATGTCGTCAGCGAGTATGGTGTTTTTGCCGTCGCTACCCATTATGATGACTTCGTCTCCGATTTTAACATCAGGGACATCTGTTACATCTATCATGCACTGATCCATGCATATATTGCCTGCAAGGGGTGCTTTGATACCATTAACTATAACTTCTCCGCAGGATGAATATGGCCTTGGATAACCGTCTGCATATCCTAGTGATATGGTTGCTATTTTGCTTGGACGATTTGCTATGAAGTTTCTGCCATAGCTGACCGAAAACCCTGTGGGGATATCCTTGATATGTGATATGATTGCTTTTACAGACATGACTGGCTTCAGCGAGAGATTACTTTTGTCAACCTCTTCTGAAGGGTAGCAGCCGTAGAGGATTATACCGGGACGTACTGCATCAAAGTGCGTTGATGGAAGCTCCATTACAGCTGCGCTGTTTGCAAGGGCTCGAACAGGAATGTCAATGCCTGATGATACAAGCCTGTTATAGAATTCATTAAAGCAGGTTTCCTGTTGATAAGAAAAAGTTTTATCGGCAATATCAGCTACAGACAGGTGTGAAAACAGCCCGGATATTTTGAAATTAGGAAGCTGTGAAATCAGCTTGATCTCTGCGAGGACATTTGCATCGTCCGTAAGGTATCCGACTCTGCCCATGCCTGTATCTATAGCTATAAAAGCGGATATGTTTTTGCCTGCTTTGACTGCGGCCTGTGAAATGGCTGTAGCGTTTTGCAGGCTGCAGATAACAGGAGTTAAATCATATGAAACAAGGATGTCAGAACAGTCATCAGGTGTGAGGCTGAGAACTATAATCTGTCCTTTTATGTTTGCTTCACGGAGAGCAATAGCTTCCTGAAGTGTTGCTACGGCAAAGATGTCGATGCTGTTTTCCCTGAGAATCTCAGCGACCTTGACAGCGCCATGGCCATAACCGTCAGCTTTGACAATTCCAATCATTTTGGTGCCGGGCTTCAGCTTTGCCTTAATCTCCTTTATATTATATTCCAGGTTTGATAAATTGATTTCCGCCCATGCGGATCGTAAGATTTTTTTGTCCATTTATATTCTCCCATAGGTTCTATGTAGTAGACATTCTCTATTCTAACATTGTAAGAGGGAATTGTACAATGTTGAAAATAAAAAAACCGGACAAAATATCCGGTCATCAAAATCAGATTTGTTCCATTGCTGTGCTGTCCCCCAGAGAATGCTTGACTCTGTCAGCTTCCTCTGCTGTTTTGGCATCATTCCACATATCCATAGTACCTACCAGATAACCTGTGATTCGTCTGATGCGCTCAAAAGGTACCTGTGTGAATTTGTAGTTAAGATCTGCATAATCCCCGTCTATGTTAATGTCCAGGGATTCGAGTTTTCTGTTGTATTTGTTTTGAAGATAATCAACATATGCCATTGCTTCGTCGTGAGAAGCGTTACCTGTGATTTGTATGTTCATAAAAATCCCTCCTAAATATATTTCGCATGTGACTTTCATTTTACCACAGCCACTATATTTTGTGTAGAAGAAATCAAAAAAACATTAAAAAAACAATATATAGATAAAAAAGTCTGAAATTAAAAAAAGATTAAAGACTTGAAAAGCACTCATGCTTTGTGGTATTATCTATAAGTAAATGTGCTCCCGTAGCTCAGGGGATAGAGCGTCGGTTTCCTAAACCGTGCGTCGGAGGTTCGAATCCTCTCGGGAGTGCCAATCCTAAACCGCTTGAAAACGTTGATATTTCAGTGCTTTCGGCGGTTTTTGCTTTAGCGCAGTTTTTACATTTAATGTCAAATCATATGGCTGAAAGGTGGTTTGAAGTGGTTTCAGGTGTTGTACCGTTTATCAATTTTGCAGCCTCAAGGACAGCAGAATTGTCTGCATGAGTGTAGATGTTTGCGGTCAGCGAAACATCACTATGCCCCATCAGATATTGAGCGGTTCTCAGGTCAACTTTTTTCTTCTGCAGGTCTGTGCAGTAAGTATGCCGCAGATCATACGGTACAAAATCGTCTGCCAAGTGTAGAAGGAGTGCCTGAAGACGTTCTGCATATGCAGTGCGTTTTTTGTTTATGATTCTTCTTGCTGTAATGTTCTATCAAGCATATGCCTATCAGAATGCTTTCGTATTTTCGGAATCAACAAGTATCTGCCCCCAATCTTCAGAAAATCCTACATGCGTCTTCAAAGCAAAAGGATAAGAAGCCCAAATGTCAGACAATGCTTTGCGCATCGCCGCAGATAGCGCTTTAGTCGGCTGCATTTTATATATGGCATACGCATAAGCAAAAGCACTTCGCCCGTCGATGATGCCGGAATATTTTTGCGGCAGCTTGACCGGAACTGTGCGGAGCTTCCTGTTGTAGAAACGGCCACCATGTGCGGAAACATTTCTCGCAAACACGGCAGCTTGAAGCCAATTCTCCACATATTCCCGACTCGTTCCAAAATACTTTTTAGAAATGGTTGTACGGTCCTCGGTCTTAAGGTTCTTATATAACTTTGATAAGCTCCCGAAGGTGGTGCATTCAATAGCTACCCACATCGGAAAAACAGAGTTAAAATCCTGTCTGTAGTGTGCAACAAAAACGTCATCTGACTTTTCAATTTCTTCTTGGAGTTTTGCAATAAAATCCACATGATAAAGGGGATCCGCAAAGTTTTTACTGTCCATATAGCCGAGAGCTCCGTACTTGCCTGAAAATTCATAAGCAAGGTACGAACGAAGAGAAATTTCAACATACTGTGAATATTGAAAAATAATTTTTCTGAAAGCATCATCGAAACGGTAAAGCTCGTAAATGTCATCGAAAGTAACATTAGGGTCAAAAACATCGTTCTTACGAAGCGTAAGAGAGTATGCGCTGAAACGATAGTAATTTGTTCTGCGCAGTATATTCAAAGC
This sequence comes from Anaerovoracaceae bacterium, assembly GCA_963590215.1. GTDB lineage: Bacteria > Bacillota > Clostridia > Peptostreptococcales > Anaerovoracaceae > UMGS973. Next base: position 21,025 of record CAVAON010000023.1, read on the forward strand.
ATTTTCTCGGTCGTTGACAATTAGACCGCGAGAGATCAAAAGATCAAGCTGGCTGTCAATCGTTAAAAAAGGCTTTGTCTCACCTATGCTCAAAGAAAACGGAGTCGTTGATTTAATGCCCATAATTAAAATTCCTTTCAAAAAAACAAAATACTCGCCATGTTACGCTTGCTACCATAAGGCAACAGAGGCTCGGCGAGTTCCGTTACTGTTAATATACACACATCTCGCCGATTTAGTCAATAAATTTTTCAAAAAAATAAGTTTTTGTAGTCAATACAAAATACTCTTTTAAGCCTTCCTTGCAAGGCTTAGCAAACTGTCCTGAACCACTTTTGAAAGACTCAAATGGTTTTTTTGAACATAGGTATCAAGCCATGCAGGAATAGTTATATTCCTCCTTACAGCCTTAGTTCCGTACTGTTCGGCATAAGCAGCCATATCAAGAACGAGCAGACTCACAAAACTGTCATTGTCTGCCTTGACATCTTCCAAGTCACTGGCAGCAGGAAAACCGTTACCTTCCTCGACTTCTCCAAGAATCCAGCCGCTTGCGGCATCAACGCCCATCTCTATAGCTTCTATAAGGCTGTCTCCCTCAGTTACGCAGCCGGGAAGATCAGGCACAACTACAGTATATCCCTCTCTGTCATCAAAAGGTGTAAATATTGCAGGGTATAAAAGTTTCATAACCGTCTCCTTTCTTAGGTAGGGCTATTTAAGTCCCGCCTGTTTAAGTATTGTATTAGCCGTTTTGGGATGAAGTTCATCAGGCTTGTGAAAAGGTATTGTTACCTTTCCGGGCTTTGACGGATGCTTGTAATGCCTGTGGGAACCCTTTTGCTTTACAAACGACCAGTCGTCTTCTAAAATGATTTTTTCTCCGGCACTTTTTGCCTTCTTTTTTTTTATCCAAAGCCTTCGTTCTGTATATAAAATCTTATAAAAAGAGAATTGGAGTATTACCTTTAGCATAGGCGGATTGACTAAATTTTAAGTGATTATTCTATTGAAAATGTTTGTGCCGAATAAATAGTAATTATCATAGTAGATTTTTAATTAAACAAAAGGTTGAAATTTCAATATTCTAAAGGGATGAAAAAATCCTCTTCCAAAGCTATTTGGGCTTTGATATAATACAGGTGCAGGTAGCAAGATACGTATTATGCCTGATGTTCACGCAGGCAAGGGACAACAATGACTGTGAAAGACAGGGGATGTTCCATGGGAAAAGAGATGATATAAATTGTGGGAGGAAGGTAGATTTGAAGTTATATATAGACGGAATTAAAGGTGACCATGTTAAGAGTTTTTTTACAACCGCAGAGGGCGGAGCCAAAACGCCATATACAAATGATTTGGTCAGAAAAACATTGAACATGGAAGATACTGTGTGGGTTAGAAGCAGGCAGATACACAAGGATAACATACTTGTTATAGATAAGAAGCCTGCAGCAGACCTTGTACTTGACGGGTATGATGCTTTTGTAACCGATATCCCGGATATTTGCCTCATAACAGCCCATGCAGACTGCATACCTGTGCAGCTTTATGACCCTGAAGCAAAAGTCATAGCAGCAGTTCATGCGGGCTGGAGAGGCACAGCTCTTGGTATTGCAGCAAAGACAGCAGAGATTATGAAGCAAAGATACGGGTGCACAGATATCAGGGGATTTATAGGCCCCGGAATATCGAAATGCTGCTTTGAAACTGATATCGATGTACCACAGACTATGAGAGATGCTTTTAAATGGGCAGATGAATATATATTTGATGGCAAAACAGAGGGGAAGTTTTATGTAGATCTCAAGGGCATCAACAAAAGACAGCTTGAAGAGGCTGGTGTTACAGATATTGCAGCCAGTGATATATGCACATGCTGTAACGATGAATTTTGCTCACACAGGAGAAATCCTGAAGCAGTGCTTAGAATGGCATCCGGAATATGTCTTTTTGATTGACATGGGAATACAATATTATGTATGGGACTGGGTATGCTTTTGCAGCTTAGGGTATATGGCGGCAGCTGGAGAATACAAAAAACCACCTGCCATGTGAGCTTGCACACAGCGGGTGGGGAAGTTCCCTATTTTTCATATTTTTCAATCTTGCACTCGTGAATTTTCGTATCCTTATCGTAATTGATACCAACCAGCAAAATATTCTCTGTATAGGTTAGGACGGAATTCGCATATTTTCTGTCTTTGATTTGCTGCATAGCATTTTGAGATGTCTTATTCCACTTTAATTCAACAATCAATGCCGGATAAGTCGAAATATACTCTGGCTTAGGGATAAAAACAAAGTCAGCGAACCCTCGTCCGGCAGGCAACTCTCGAACGGGTTTGAAGTAGTATTGCATAGCACTGAGATATGCGATTGAAAGCACGCTGCTGAGTGAATTTTCATTATTATACTGGATAGAAGAAGCATATTCATCATGGATTTTTTCGATGCTTTTTGCTACAGCGTCACTATCCATTTCCAGTGTCTGATCAAGAAGCTTTTCTGATTCCTTCTGGAACACAATAAGCTCATTCCACTTTTTTCGCTTTGTCGCCCGAATCAATTCCTGGCGGATTTCCTCATTCGGGACGAATGCTGACTGCAATTCCTTATCATATCCCAGATAACCAAGATGAATTAAATAAGTAATAATATCATCACGATTAGCGAAGCTTGTTGTGTCGTTCTGGAAAGAGGTTACATCAACAGCAACTCTATTGCCGGAAAGCATTTCGATAATTGCGCCTCTCAATCCGTCAAAATCCATATTGATCAGAGGTACGATTGCTTCGTAGGATGACGTTCCAGACCAGTAGCTTTGAAAATCTCCATCTGTTATCAATCTGACTACGGCGCTGGGATTATATACATGGTATTTTCCGACCCTATAGCCGTCATACCAATGTTTGACTTCTTCAAAATCCTGCCCATATTGTTTGCACAAAAGCTTTACTTCTTCTTCAGTAAATCCAATATATTCTGCGAGTGGGCCGGCAGACAGCATAGAGTAAGGCTTCAAATTGTTTACGGCTGACTGTGATTTATCTTTTCTGAAGGGTAATATGCCTGTCAGGTACGCAAGTTGAATGTATTTTGTTGGCTCTACACCTTTGAACATTCCTCTCAGGAAATTAAGATATTCTTCCTGAACTTTTTGATTTGCAGCTTCATCCCTAATCAGCACATCCCATTCGTCAACGATGATAATAAATTTTTGTCCGGTTTTCTCTCTTATCCTTGAAAGGGCATCCGATAGGGACGCAACCTGCGCAGATAATAATGCGTTAGGATAAATAGATCTTAGTTCATCCATCACCGAGGCTGTAATGAACTGTATAACCTTATCCGCATCTTTGCAGTTTGCAAGAAACCACTGGATATCAATATGAATAACATCATATTTGTTGAGATGCTTCTTGAATGACGGGTCTTTGCTGATTTCCAGCCCTGCAAACATTGCTTCTGAGTTACATCCCCTGCTATAATAGGCCGCCAGCATGTTGGCAGTATATGATTTCCCGAATCTGCGGGGACGGCTGTTACAAATATAGCTGTCCATTGTATCCAGAACGCTGTTTGTATATACTATCAGCCCAGTTTTATCTACATATATCTTTGAGTTAAGCGCAACTTGAAAGGCACTATTGTCCGGATTAACAAATCTTCCCATATACAGCGAGCTCCTTTCAGAAGACTTTTTGACAAGTGCATATAATGTACTCGTGTTAAAAATATACATCAAAAGGGCGTTTTTGTCAAATGCCACCCAGAAGGCATTTTGAAGAAACGAGCCTCACAGAGACTTGAAGATAGTGATATATGTACCTGGTACAAGAATATGTCTTTTTGTTGACACGGCACGTAATTATTGTGTATAGTAGACAGGTAGGATATGCCTCCGTAGCTCAGGGGATAGAGCGGTAGTCTCCGGAACTATGCGCATGGGTTCGAGTCCCATCGGAGGTACCATAGTGACAGCCGTCAGAAATCATTCTAAAGGAATTTCGGGCGGTTTTGTTGTTTTCTGATATCATGCATTGCTGTTAAACATTAAAAAACACCATGCGTTTTGTGGCAAGGTGTTTTTTAATGGAATTATTTTATAATATAAGGAGTATCATTTCGATAATCCGTATATTGCGTCTTATTTGGCAGGGCTGCTAAGACCTGACATCTTGTAGCCGCCCCAAGGAGCTTCGCTGAATGTAATATCGAAATCCGTCACAGGGTGATCAGCCTTTCTGAAAAATTATACAATATAAAGAGACTGGCCTTTGTTGTATATACAACAAAAGGAGTGGTGC
>CAVAON010000024.1:0-25088 GCA_963590215.1 Anaerovoracaceae bacterium
TTTAATCTTTCTTTAAGAGAGAAAGGAAGATTTCTAGGATTTTCAAAGATAGCTGCATATGAGCCAACACATAAGCAGTCTGATAGTATGATTTTTAGTTTCTCAGATGGCAAGGCAAGATTTTTTTCTTTGCTATATGTACTTCCGATTATGATTGGCTTAAAGATTTGCAGTCGAGATAAATATCAAACCTTTATAAACGGTAGAGACAGTGAACCTCTGATAAATGTAATCAACAAACTAGAACATTTTAATTTTGAAGAACTCTTATCGCCTGGTGAAACTTTTGATAAAAATGTACAAGGTAAAAGAACTGTGACTGTAGCTGATAAATTTGAGGAAGTGTATAAAGCCTTATTTTTTAAACATTATTCTATAAATGACAGATATATAGAAATAGGAAGTATGAGCTTCAGTAATGAAATCAGGGAATTTTTGCTTAGAACGGCGAGTCTGTTATCAGAGTATACGAATGTGTCAGAAGAATGGTAATCACTTAGTATTTTGCAAGTGATAACTATAGGATATGACAACAGCGTTGGAGTCTTTGTATATGACAGTAAAAATGTTGAAGTTATTAAGACATAGAGAGTCTTTCGTTATAATTAATGCAATGAGCCTATTGACAGAGGAGTACCAAATGACTACATTAGATTATTACAACAGCAATGCAAAGCTGTTTATCTGTGACACTAAAGATGTTGAATTCAGTGACCTGCAGAGAGAATTTACATCATATCTGCCACCTTGTTCAGATGTTTTAGACTTAGGCTGCGGCTCAGGCCGCGACTCCTTGGTATTTATGAAAATGGGACATAATGTAACTCCGGCAGACGGATCAGAAGCACTTTGCAGGGCTGCATCAGAATACCTTGGCATGCCGGTAAAGCATATGCTGTTTCAGGAGCTTGATGAGCATGACAGATATGATGGAGTGTGGGCCTGCGCCAGTATACTTCATCTCAAATACAGTGAGCTTCCTGATGTGATAGACAGGATAGTAAATGCACTTAAACAAGGTGGGATTTTCTATGCCTCTTTTAAGTATGGTGACTTTGAGGGAGACAGAAACGGCAGATACTATACCGATATGAATGAGAACAGGTGGGAAGAATTAATGAACCTTAATAAGGAACTTGTAACCGAGAAGATATGGATTACAGGTGATGTCAGAGCAGGCCGGGAAAATGAAAAATGGTTCAATGTTATAGCTGTTAAAGATAAAAGAGACTGACTATGGAGAATCTAAAGGATAAGGGATATGAGCTTGCTGAGAGATGTTTATATCCAAATGGTGGTAAAAGTGAATATTATGTTAAGGAAGGTACAGCCATCATCGTTGACTATGATATATGCAGGGTAAGCGATGATAAGGCTGCTTTTCCTTATTCTCTGATTACTGAAAAACAGAACGCATATATGAAAGCCTATGACAAGGTATACAGATTTCTGGCAGAGGATATGAGGCAGAATATTGTTTATGAGGAGCATCAGCAGGATAGCGTGTGTTTTGATGCTGAATCTCCTGACAGAGGTGAGTTTGCGGAGGCATCTCCTCTTGAAATGCTATTTGAGGACAGCTTTACATCAGTATACGGTTCTGACAGCATTAAATATCTGAACAGGGAATACGGAATATCTGATTTTGAAGGTAACAGCTATTTCCTTGACTACTATATCAGTACAGATTCGGGGAATATAGCGGTGGAGGAAAACGGTGTTAACTATCATCATCCTCAAATTATAGGGGAGGATAGATATCGAAGGCAGCTTGAAAAGCAGAATCTGTGTACGAAATGGAATATCAGATTATACAGATTTTCCACAGAGGACTGCATGTTCAGGGAAAAGATGGAGGATGATATCCGCACCTTTATAGGTGACAGCTGTGATAATTTTGAAGCAGGTGGACTTGTAGCTGATAGAGGCTTTACTCTGTATGAACATCAGGAAAACTGTCTGGATGAAATATTAAATTCACGGGAACAGGGTAAAAAAGCATTTCTTGTTGTACTGCCTACAGCGAGTGGCAAATCCAGGATAGTTGAAGAGGATATTAAAACATTTGCACAGGGAAGAGATTCTTTCAGAGCTGTTGTAATGGCTCCCAATGTTGCTATAGTCGATGACTGGAAAGAGCGTATAGCAGTTTCCCTTACAAAATACGGTGAAAGTATAGATGTAGTTACATTCGCATATATGTCGAGGAATTACAACCGTCTTGCCAAAGACTTTTATGACTATATCGTGATAGACGAAGCACATCATGCAGTAGCTCCGGTCTTAAAGCGTGTCATACAGTATTTCACGCCGGAGTTTATGATAGGAATTACAGCTACGGACCAGCGACCTGATCACAAAAAACTGGAGAGCATATTCGGTTCATACAAAACAGGTCTGTCGCTGCAGAGTGCAATGGAGCAGGGAATAATTGCACAGGCAAGAGTCTACAGGGTTGAGTCAAATATAGACTTGAGCAAGGTAAGGATAAACGGCAGAGAATATGTTAATGCTGATCTTGAGAAAAATATCAGAGTTGTATCGAGAAATGAACTCATAGCTGATGTCATCGAAAAATATTTCAAAGATGGTGAGGCAGGCAGCAAACAGGGGCTTGTGTTTTGTGTCAATGTAGACCATACAAAAGAAATGGCAAGAATTCTCAATGAGAGAGGAATAAGCGCCGCAGCTTACTCAGGCAAAGAAAAAAACACAGCACAGACAATGTCTGATTTCAAGGACAAAAGGATAAGATTCTTATGTGCCTGCAGCATGATTTCTGAAGGATGGGATTATCCGGAGCTTGGCATAATAGTCATGGCAAGACCGACTCTTTCGAGAGTACTTTATATGCAGCAGATAGGCAGAGGACTGCGCAAAACAGAAACAAAATCAGATGTATATATTATAGATGTGGTTGATGAATACGGAGCAATGGTTAAGCCCTGCTCAATGCACTCCATATTTCAGAATGCCATTTATGTACCGTTTGCCCCTATTACCAAAAGGAACTTTACGCCGGGAGAGCTGATTGAAATCGATGGAATACACGAATATGTAGACAAAATCACGGAAATAGACATTGATAGCTTTGATGATAAATTCGGAGATTATCTCAGCGTTGAACAACTGGCAAGAGAGTTTTTTGTGAGTACAGGCACGATAAACTCGTGGATCAAAAAGAAAAAAATCACACCTACGGCAGCGCTTCCCTTCGGCAGCAGGAGCATATACCTTTTCAGTCCGGAAGATGTTGCCGTTATACGCAGAGAACTGGATATCCCTGTGCATGATGATACCACGATACATCGGGATTTCTTTGACTTCCTTGAAGAAAGAGATTATACTTTGTCATATAAGATGCCGTTTATGATTTCGCTGATTGATAATCTGAACAGCATAGGCGAGGCTGAAATAGATAAGGTGCTTGATGAATATATCGCCTTCTATATTAACAGGCTGGACAAAGGACTTGCAGTTGACAGAGCCTCATGCCCTTATACATATGAATATCTCAGTGACAGGAAAGCAGTAAAAAGGAATATGCTGACAAATCCGTTTGAGAAATTCGAGAGAAAAAGATTTATGTATTATTCCAGGGACCTTGGCAAGCTTGCAATGAATACTGCACTTTTTAACAGCCTGAGCAAGGATGATTTTACAAAGATAAAAAATCAGATGGAAGAGGATCTGAAGGAATACTACAGCAATATTGATAATTAACAGGAGAAAGGAACTGATACTATGGAATCAAGAGTAAACAAGGCAGCAGAGAACCACAAAAAAGGATATAACTGTGCGCAGGCAGTTGCATGTGCATATTGTGATCTGGCAGGCATTGATGAAATTACCATGTTCAAGGTTACTGAAGCCATGGGGCTTGGCATGGGCGGCATGAACGGTACATGCGGTGCTGTAACAGGAGCCTGTGCCATAGCCGGTATGCTTAACAGCTGCGGTGATTTAGATGCACCTGTAAGCAAAGGTGCCACATACAAGGTAAGCAGAGAGATAACTGACAGGTTTTTGAAAGAGACAGGAGCTCTCACATGCCGGGAGATAAAAGGCATTGATACAGGTAAGATTTTAAAGAGCTGCCCTGACTGCGTTAAGGATGCGGCAAAGATTCTTGAAGAGGTATGCTTTGGGAAGTAATAAAACAGGTGATATCAGCGGCCTTTGTTGCCGCTGATATTTTTTATGAACTTTTTCGTTTTTGTTAGCACTCACTATTGACGAGTGCTAACAAAAGGTGTATAATGAAACCATAGAAAAAAGAAAACATAGTCAGTTATAGTGGGTATCCACAATGGGTAATGGAGGTAAATACAATGTTAATGACAAACTTTTTAGGAGAAAACTTATTTGACGGATTCTTTAGTGATTTTGCAAGACCTGAGAGAAGACTTGCAGGCAGCATAGGGCGTGAAGTAGCGGTAATGCGTACAGATGTTAAAGAATCGAATGAAGGCTTTGAACTTGATGTAGATCTTCCGGGATACAGCAAAGAAGACATTAAGGCAGAGCTCAAAGATGGTACACTGACAATCAGCGCATCAACAAACACTGAGAAAGAAGATAAGGACAAAGACGGTAAATTCATCAGGAGAGAAAGATTTTGCGGCAACTGCAGCAGAAGCTTTTATGTAGGCGAAAATCTTGAGCAGAATGATATCAAAGCAAAATTTGAAAACGGTATTCTGAAGCTTTTTGTACCGAAAAAAGAAAACAAGCCGGAAATCGAGGAGGCCAAATATATTGCAATAGAAGGCTAAAAGGGGTAATCAGATATATATGTAAGGCAAGGCAGGAGTGACTGTAAGGCAGATGCTCCTGCCTTTTCTAACAGGGAGTATGGCATTATCAATGCAAAACCAGGGGAAGTACGGAGATGAGACGGCTTCTTAGAAGCATTTGCAAATGCCGATGAGTATATAATATTAGTGGTCTAAATGTTAGAATAAAATAACGATTTAGACCACTAATTTGGTTTGATTATATCACAGAGCCTTTTCTTTTGTCAGCCCATTTCTTAATATTTCTTTTGGCATTTACGATGATGCGTATCAGAGAGGCTATAACCAGCAGCCCTAAAGCTATCGCACCTGCAATCATCAGTGTCTGTGTGCCCCAGGCTGCAGACTTTTCCATATTGCCACGTATGAAATGAAACATAGTATAATATATTCCGGAGCCCGGTACAAGAGGCAGGATGCCAGGTATTACAAATACCGTAGCAGCTTCTTTGATGAGCCTTGAACATATATCTGCAAGCAGTGCAACAAGGCAGGCTGCAAGAAATGCAGAAATCGTTTTGCCAAGATCATATTCCATAAGCAGCTGGTACAAAAACCATCCTGCACCGCCAACGACAGCGGCCGGAAATATACATCTGACAGGAACGTGAAACAATATACAAAATCCAAGTGTTGCAAATAATGCAAATATGAATGAAGTAAACATTACATTGCACCTCCGAATACCTTCCAAAGTTCAAGCATCAGGCCTGCACCTGCAGCAAGAGATACTCCGATAACCAGGGCTTCTGTAAGCCTTGCAACTCCGGAAAGCATATCACCGGAAAAGAAATCACGTATTGCATTGGTGATGGCAACTCCAGGCACAAATATCATCAGAGCACCTATTATTATACTGCTGAAATTATCAGCTATGCTAATTGATGTCGCAAAAAGTGCCAGGAATGTGGCAATGAAGCAGCAGCAGAACCCTTTGATAAAAAAATTAAGCTCTATTTTGCTAAGAAGAGTTGAAACTATGCAGCTTGTTGCGCCTATCAAAGCTGCAATGAGAAAATCAACAGTATCGCCTCCGAATAATACACAGAAAAATGCAGCTACAAGTGAAGCTCCAAGCAGTCTGGCAGGGAAAGGATAAGGCTTCCTGCTCTCTATATCTGACAGGATTTTCATTCCTTCGTCTACAGACAAATCTGTTGTAGCAAATTCCCTCGAAAATTTGTTTACTTCTGAAATGGTAGAAAGATCTGTAGCAGAGCCTTTGATCCTTTTGACATATGTAAATACATCACTTTCTCTGTCCCCTTCATCAAGAGTGACAAATATACCTGTGGGAGTTGCAAAAACATCCACATATGAAATATTCCCCGCTTTGCATATCCTTGTGATGGTATCTTCTACTCTGTAGATTTCGGCGCCGCTTTTCATCATAAGCTCACCGGCTCTTACGGCGAGAATAAGTATTCTTTTCTGGAACTGGTTTATCATTTCTAAACCCCCTCGAATCTAGTATTATCAGTATATCATTTCTGCCTGGAATTTTAAACAGATTACATGCTGCGAATACATATTTTTTTTGACTTATTGCAGGCTTTTAGGTATAATAAACAGTGGTTTGCATTTTTACAGGCAGACTAATAAACAGAGCAAAGGAGAAACAGCCATGCTACTGGCATTTGATGTAGGCAACAGTAACATTGTACTGGGAGTGTTTAAAGACGGCAAGCTTATACAAAACTGGAGGCTTGAAACTGACAACAACAAGAGTGCGGATGAATATGGTATGATTATCAACCAGCTTTTTTCGTATGAGGGACTGGAGATAAATCAGGTAAAAGACGTTATAATTTCAACAGTTGTTCCGTCAATGCTGTTTACGCTGCAGCATCTTTCATCAAAATATTTCAAAAAAAGAGCGATAGTAATAGAGCCTGGTATCAGGACAGGCCTTATTATCAAATATGACAATCCCAAACAGGTGGGAGCAGACAGAATTGTAAATGCGGTTGCAGCATATTCAAAATATGGAGGTCCCCTTGTAGTTATAGATTTTGGTACAGCGACGACATTTTGTGCTGTATCCGAAAACGAAGAGTATCTTGGAGGTACTATAGCTCCAGGACTCAAAATATCATCAGAGGCACTTTTCGAAAAAACATCGAAGCTGCCAAAGGTAGAACTCGAAGAGCCGGGACATACTATATGCAGAAACACAATACAGAGTATGCAGTCAGGTCTTGTTTACGGCCATGTCGGAATGGTGGATTTTGTAGTAAGAAAAATGAAAGAGGAGCTGCGTGAATATACCAAATCGGGCAAAGAGCCTCTCGTAATAGCTACAGGAGGACTTGCAACCTTGATAGACAAGGAAAGCAGCTGTATAGATCATGTAGACAAAATGCTTACCCTTGAGGGGCTTGAGATAATATATAGAAAAAACAAGAGAGAAAACGGAAAAAAAGGCAATGGATCTAAAAATAGGGGAGATTGAATTTGAAAGCCCTTTTCTGCTTGCACCACTTGCCGGAATCACAGATGCACCCATGCGTCGCATATGCAGCAAGCAAGGCGCTGCGTTGACATATTCAGAAATGATAAGTGCCAAGGGCCTCTGGTACAAAGACAAAAATACCGAAAGGCTTTTGCATATATATGAAGATGAAGGCCCTGTAGCTTTGCAGCTTTTTGGGTGTGAACCTGAAATCATGAGTTTTGCTGCCGCAAAGCTTGAAGGACGCCAAAATGTCATACTCGATGTGAATATGGGATGCCCTGTTCCAAAAGTAGTCAAAAACGGCGAGGGCTCTGCACTTCTCAAAAATCCTGAGCTTGCAGGTGAGATAATAGCGGATATGGTCAAAGCAACAGACAAGCCTGTTACAGCCAAAATCAGAATGGGCTGGGATGAGCACTCAGTCAATGCACCTGAAGTTGCAAAAATATTGCAGCAGGCAGGAGTCGCAGCAATTGCAGTTCATGGCAGAACCAGAGAACAGTATTATACAGGCAGAGCTGACTGGGATATAATCAGGGAGGTCAAGCAGGCAGTAGATATACCTGTAATAGGAAACGGAGACGTATTTTCAGGGCAGGATGCAATTGATATGATGGAGCAGACAGGATGTGACTTTGTTATGATTGCAAGAGGAGCATTGGGTAATCCATGGATATTTGCACAGGCAAAGGCTCTCTGGAATGGTGACATGCTTCCACAGAGCCCTGATATTGCTCAAAAAAGAGAGATAATCGAAAAGCATTTCAGTGATTTGCTGGACCTCAAAGGAGAATACGCGGCAGTCAGAGAAATGCGCAAGCATATGGGCTGGTATCTCAAAGGAATGCCCGGAGCGGCAGCTATGAGAAGAGAAATAAACCAGATAACAGATGCCAGTCTGCTCAAAGAAAAAATAAGGAGAATAGGATGATTTTCTGGTCAGTTTTTTTAACAGCCATGATTGCTACGGCAATACTGACGCCGGTAGCGATATGGATTGCTCCTAAAATCGGCGGAGTTGACATTCCAAAGGATGACAGACGGATTCATACAAGGCCTGTGCCCAGAGTAGGCGGCATAGCAATTTTTGCAGGTGTCACACTGTCTATAGGACTTATTCTTGCAAGAGGCAACATGCAGCTTACAGGCATATTAATAGGCGGTGCAATAATATTTGCACTTGGACTTATAGACGATATCAAAAATCTTCCTCCGATAGTCAAGCTGCTTGGACAGATAGCAGCAGCAGCTGTGGTATACGGCTTTGGAACCAAGATAGAATTCATGAGATACCTGTTTTCAATGGACAAACAGTTCATACCTGAAATAGCCGCATGTATCATAACTATAATATGGCTTGTGGGAATTACCAATGCCATTAACCTTATAGATGGAATGGATGGCCTTGCGGCAGGAGCCTGTGCAATAGCATCATGCTGCATCGCATATGTTGCATATATACATGGCACTTATCATCAGTGCCTGCCTATGCTGGCAGTAGCAGGCGGCGCCCTTGGATTTTTACCTTTTAACTTCTATCCGGCAAAGACATTTATGGGTGACTGTGGCTCGCAGTTCCTCGGCTTTATGATAGGGGCTATTTCCATAATGGGGCTTGTCAAGAGTGCGACTGTTGTTGCTCTTGTAATTCCATTGCTGGTACTGGGGCTTCCGGTATTTGATACGGCTTATGCCATTTTGAGAAGACTCATAAGACATAAACCTATAATGGAGGCTGATAAAGAGCATATACATCACAGATTTTTAAAAAGCGGTATGGGGCAGAGAAGAAGCGTGCTGTGCATGTACGGAATCTGTGCAATAATGGGCACTGCAGCAGTGCTTTTGTCAAGACAGCTTTATGTTGAGACCGCAGGACTCTGCGTTATAGCACTTGCATATATCTACATAGTTATAACCGACAGAAACCATACAATGCCGGCTATTATGGAGGAAGTAAAAAAAGACGTTGAAGAGGCGGTTGCAAAACACAGAGGAGAAACAGATGAGAATACTGATATCAAATGATGACGGGATAAATGCGACAGGAATATATGAGCTTACAAAAGCTCTTTCTGAGGTTGCAGAGGTTTATGTAGCTGCACCCCACAGCCAGAGAAGTGCGGCAAGCCACAGTATATCATTCCGGGATCCCATCAGGGTTACCAAAACAGAATTTGACAATGCAGCAATGGCTCTTGAAGTGACAGGGACGCCTGCAGACTGTGTCAAGCTGGGACTCAAGGTGCTTTCAGACATAGGCATAGAAATAGATATGGTGTTTTCGGGGATCAACCTTGGAGGCAACATGGGTACAGATACGCTTTATTCAGGAACAGTGGCAGCAGCTATCGAAGGCAGCATATGTGGCAAACCGTCTGTAGCAGTTTCCGTAGACAGTCACAATGCAACATGCTTTGAGTATGCATGCATGCTTGCAGTAAGATGTGTACGCAATGCTTATGGCAAGCTCAAGGCAGGAACTGTGCTTAATATCAATGTACCTGATATGCCTGCAGATAAGATTAAAGGCACTAAGATAACTACAATAGGCAAAAGAGATTATGAGCCATGGTTTGTGCTTGAATCAGGAGAAGAGCATAATCCTGACAATATCAATTTGTGCTACAGATACGGCGGAGAGCCGATTAAATATGACATGGAGGATGAGAATGCTGATGTGGTAGCAGTTGCAGAAGGATATGCTTCTATAACGCCGCTGATGCATAACCTTACAGCAAAGGACATGATAGAAGAAATAAAAAAATGGAGGTTAATATAGATGCTAAACAGAGACAATACGCTTTTAGTGGTAATTGATTTGCAGGGAAAACTCATGCCTGCAATGAACAAATCAGCAGAGCTTGAAGAAACAGTTATTAAATTCTTTAACGGTATGAATGCATTTGGTATACCTAAGCTTGTTACAACGCAGTACTCCAAAGGCCTTGGCGGGACTGCACCTGCAATTGCTGAGGCATTAGGAGAGTTTGAACCTATAGACAAAAGCTCTTTTTGCGTAATGGGATGCGAGGAATTTGTCAGCAAATTCAATGAAGCCAAAAAAGAAAATATAGTAATATGCGGTGTTGAAGCACATATATGCCTGCAGCAGAGTGCCCTTGCTATTAAGGAAATGGGGCATAATGTATTTGTGCCTGTTGACTGCATAGGTTCAAGGAAATCTCTTGATTATGAAACGTCACTAAGAAGAATGGAGCAGGCAGGATGCATTCTGACAACTTATGAATCAATTCTTTATGAAATTTTAGACAATGCCAAAGCTCCGGAATTTAAAGCTATATCCAAAATAGTGAAGTAGATTTCAGGGGGAGAGAAGGAGATTAATGTATATTTTTGATAATAAAATAACAATCGAGAATAAGGCTACTTTGGAGGAGTATCTGAACGGATATGGATATGAAACATCAGGGCTGTCATTCTCGGCGTTATATATGTGGAGAGACATCAATGAGTTCTGCTTTGAGATTGTAGGTGAGTATATGTGCATATCAGGCATCAGTCATCTTGAACTTGACCAGAAACTCAACTTTATGTTCCCGCCACTGACTAAAACAGGCAGCTACGACAAAGCACAACTAAGAAATACAATCATTGAAGCAAAGAAAATTTTTGAATCCAGAGGAGCCGTATTTAATCTCAGGCTTGTGCCTGGACATATGACACAGCTCATATGCGATGCGGTGCCTGAAATAGAATTTGAAGAAGACAGACCAAACTTTGACTATATATATAGAAGAGAGGATCTTGTAGAGCTTAGAGGCAAGAAATATCACGCCAAAAAGAACTATATCAACTCATTTCGCAAGAACTACGAGTACGAGTATGAGCCTATAAATTCAGATATGACAGATGAGCTTATGGAATTTGTGAAGTTTTTTAACAGCCGCAAGGAGATTCCGGAACACGAAATGGAGCTTCTCAAAAATGAAGAGGCTGCAATGAGAGATGTATTCGAAAACTTTGAAGCTTGCGGATACTATGGCGGAGTTATAAGGATTGATGGCAAAATAGAGGCGCTTACGGCAGGAGGCAGGCTGGGAAGCAATATGCTTACACAGCATATTGAAAAAGCCAATACTGATTACAGAGGACTTTATCCTATGATATGTAATGAGTTTTGCAAAGCTCTTCCCGTGGATATAGAATTTATCAACAGAGAAGAGGATATGGGTATTGAAAACCTCAGAAAAGCCAAATTATCATATAAACCTATCAAGCTTCTTGAGAAGTATATAGGCAATTTTAGAGCAAAGTAGTTAAAATAAGTACAGGTAAAAGCGCAAACAAGTGATGTGTGAACGAGAAAGTTGTGATTTTTTTAACAATATATTTATAAATATATTGCACTCAGATTTTTTTGTGTTATTATATACCTATAACGAAGTTTTAAATAATAATTTTATAATATTTTTAGGAGGTTACATTAATGAGAGAAGTTGTTATCGCTGGTGCAGCAAGAACTCCACTTGGAAGCTTTGGAGGAAGCCTTAAAAGCGTTCCGACAAGAACATTAGGTTCAATAGTAATTAAAGAGGCATTAAACAGAGCAGGTGTTAAACCTGAAATGGTTGATGAAGTGCTTATGGGTTGTGTACTCCAGGGCGGATTGGGACAGAACGTTGCAAGACAGATGTCTTTGGACGCAGGACTTCCTGTTGAAATTCCTTGCATGACTATCAACAAGGTTTGCGGATCAGGGCTCAGAGCAGTAAGTATGGCTGCACAGATGATCAAAGCAGGAGATGCAGAAATCATCGTTGCAGGTGGAGCTGAGAATATGTCAGCGACAGCATATGCTATTCCATCAGCAAGATGGGGAGCAAGAATGAACAATACCAAGCTTATTGATATGATGACAAATGACGGACTTATCGACGCATTCAACAATTATCATATGGGTATCACAGCCGAAAACGTTGCAGAGCAGTGGGGACTCACAAGGGAAGAGCTTGACCAGTTCTCATTAGAATCACAGAACAAGGCTGAGGCAGCAGTAAAATCAGGAAGATTCAAGGATGAAATCGTGCCTGTTACTATTCCTCAGAGAAAGGGAGACCCTATCGTATTTGATACAGATGAATATCCTAAGTTCGGAATGACTATAGATAAGATGGCTAAATTAAAACCTGCATTCAAGCCTGATGGTGGTATAGTTACAGCAGGTAATGCATCAGGAATCAACGATTCAGGTGCAGCAGTAGTAGTTATGTCAAAGGAAAAAGCAGATGAGCTTGGAATCAAGCCTCTTTGCACAATCAAATCATATGCATCAGCAGGTGTTGACCCTAAGATCATGGGCGTTGGTCCTGTTCCTGCATGCAAAAAAGCTCTCGACAAGGCTGGTCTCAAGGTTGAAGACCTTGACCTTATTGAAGCAAACGAAGCATTTGCAGCGCAGTCAGTTGCAGTTAAAAAGGAACTGGGATTTGACCCTGAAAAAATCAATGTAAACGGAGGAGCAATCGCACTCGGACATCCTATCGGAGCATCCGGATGCAGAATCCTTATTACTCTGATTTACGAAATGATGAAGAGAGATTCCAAATACGGTCTTGCTACATTATGTATCGGTGGCGGTATGGGAACAACTATGATAGTTGAGAGATAAATCAACCCGGTTAAAGAAGGCGGTCAGAAATGGCCGCCTTTTGTGTAAAACTAATTATCTTGACATAGTAAAAAGAAAGGGTTTTCATACACCCATTCATATAGCTTTAGAATATGCCTGAAAAATCACTTTGCCTTTGTTTGGAGCAAAATATTTATCCTTGTGAGCTTGCCTGCCTCATATTACTGCAAGGCTTTGGCCTGTCATTTCACAAGGCATATCCATGCCCATAAGATTAAGAAGGGTAGGCGCTATGTCTGAAAGTCTGCCGCCGTCTCTGAGCCTGCATGGCCTGTCTGAAATATGTACAAGAGGCACATCGTTAAGAGAATGTGCTGTAACAACATTGCCTTCATCATCTGTCATCTGGTCTGCATTGCCGTGATCTGCTGTAAGCAATATCTGACCGTCTTTTTTGAGGATAGCATCTTTGATTTTGCCTACACATTTGTCAACCGCATTAACCGCCTCGATGGCAGCCTCCATAATGCCCGTATGACCAACCATATCGCAATTAGCAAAATTAAGTATAATAAGATCATATGTGCCCGTTTCAATCTGCTCTATAACCTTGTCTGTAACTTCATAAGCGCTCATTTCAGGCTTCATGTCATAGGTTGCAACCTTTGGAGACGGAATCAGTATTCTGTCCTCATTTTTGTTGGGAGCTTCAACCCCTCCGTTAAAGAAAAATGTTACATGTGCATATTTTTCTGTTTCTGCAATTCTAAGCTGCCTAAGTCCTTTGTCTGCTATATATTCCCCGAGAGTATTTGTAAGCTTTTGCGGAGGAAATGCTATTTCTACACCAGGCATATTTGCATCATATTGCGTCATGCAAATATAACAGAGATTGGCAGGTCTTGATGGTCTTTTAAATCCGTCAAAATCATCATCGACAAACGCTCTTGTTATTTCTCTTGCCCTGTCAGGTCTGAAGTTAAACATAATAACGGCATCATTGTCATCCACAGGTGATGTGCCGTCAATTACAGACGGTTTTACAAATTCATCGTTTTCATCGCGAGAATAAGCAGCATCAAGAGCATCGAAAGCTGTAGCGTAGTGGAAGCCTTCAGACAAGGTCATGGCATCATAAGCTGATCTGACTCTGTCCCAGCGCTTGTCTCTGTCCATAGCATAATATCTGCCGCAGACTGTTGCAATTTTGCCAAGACCGGTTTCGTGCATATAGTCTTCAAGTTCAGTAATATATTTGGCGGCACATCTTGGCGGCACGTCTCTTCCGTCAAGAAAACAGTGAACAAACACTTCAGAAAGACCTTTGTCTTTCGCCATTCGGATAAGTGCATTGAGGTGCTCTATATGGCTGTGAACTCCGCCATCTGACAAAAGGCCGAAAAGGTGAAGAGCAGAATTATTGCTGATGCAATGATTCATTGCCTTGTTGAGCTTTGAATTTGTAAAGAAGCTTTTGTCTTCAATTGATTTTGTTATTCTTGTAAGCTCCTGATACACTATACGCCCTGCTCCTATGTTGAGATGGCCGACTTCTGAGTTGCCCATCTGACCTTCAGGAAGTCCCACATCAAGGCCGCATGCCTTAAGAGTTGTATTGGGATAAGAAGAAAAAATTTCGTCAAGGTTTGGCTTATGAGCCTGTGCGATGGCATTTCCTTTAGTATTTGCATTTATTCCGTATCCGTCAAGAATCATTAACATTGTAGGTTTCATAACTAGTCCTCCGGTGAAAATATATATGATTTGTAACAGCTATAGTATAACAAAAAAAGAGAACCAATAAAAGATGAGATTGTTTTGAGAACCGGTTTTGCGTATAATTATGATAAGAAAGGCGGGAATGCAACATTATGAAATGGAATGACGCACAAAAAAAAGCAATCGAAGACAGAGGCAACAATCTGCTGGTAGCAGCTGCTGCAGGCTCAGGAAAGACTACAGTTCTCATAGAGAGGATCAAACGCCTTATACTTGAAGACAGAATACCTGTGGACAGATTTCTCATAGTTACATTTACAAAAGCTGCAGCTTCTGAAATGAAAGAAAAAATAGTGGCGGCTCTGACAGCTGCCATAGATACAGCAGATAACAGAGATGATACTGTATACCTCAAGAGACAGCTTGATCTTGTAGGTCGTGCAAGCATATCCACATTTCACAGCTTTGCGCTTGATATCATCAGAAGATATTTTTATCTGACAGATGTAGAACCGGATTTCAGGATATGTGATGAAGTACAGGCAGATCTTCTCAAATCACAGGCAATAGATGAAATGTTTTCTGATAAATTCGAAGAAAAAAACCAGGACTTTCTCGATTTCATAACATGTTATGCAAGTGACCGAAATGAAAAAAAAGCAAAAAATATAATTCTTGAGACATATAGAATGATACAGAGCATTGCAAAACCTTTCGAATGGCTCAGGGAAATGACAGGCAGCCTGTCTATGCATGCAGACGAATTTGAAAACAGCAGACTCTGCGACTTCATAAAAGAGGATACAGCAGGTACAATAGCTTTTATAGAGGATATATTTGAACAGATTGCAGACATTTTGAGCAGCGCAGGAGTTTCTTCTCTTGCAGATAAATTTGAAGCAGAGCTTGCAATAATTAAAGAAATTGATGTACTGGCGATGGATTATCAGCAGATGGCTTCAACAGTTTCAGGCATTAAATTTCCGAGGATGTCCGTGTCTAAAGCTGAAAAGGAAGCATATGAAGCAGTAAAAGAACAGATAGCATACCTTAAAGACAGTGCCAAAAAAAAGCTTGATGATATCAAAAACAGATATTTTGTGCAAACTCTGGCAGAATATATGGAGGATATGAATGAGACTTACAGATATGCCTGCATATTAGAAGAGCTCGTAAAAGAATTCAATAGCAGATTCAGGGCGCTCAAAGCCGAAAAATCTCTGATAGATTTTAATGATATAGAGCATTATGCATTGGAGATATTAAGCCATGAAGAGGCTGCAGCTGAGTATAGAGCTAAATTTGAATACATATTTATAGATGAATACCAGGACAGTAATGATGTACAGGATACACTCATAAGCAGCATCAAGAGAGAAAACAATTTGTTTATGGTTGGTGATGTCAAACAGAGCATATACAAGTTCAGATTGGCAGAGCCTGAGCTTTTTATGAAAAAATACGCTGAATATTCACGAAGCGAAAACAGCATCAGAATAGATCTTAATCAGAATTTCAGAAGCAAGGGCAGGGTAATCAGTGCTGTAAACAGTGTGTTTGAAAGTGCGATGGACAATTATGGAGAAGAAGCGTCACTTCACAGGGGAGTGTCATATGAAGGCGAGCTTGATATCAATCCAACGCTTGTGATTCTAGATAGAAATACAGAAGCCGATGCTGAGCTTGATGAAGAAATATCGGGAATGAAAGCAGCAGAGCAGGAGGCATCGCTTGTTGCCCGGATTATTAAGGAAACACTGGGAAATGAAATTTATGACGGCAAATTAAATTCTATACGCAAGATAACCAAAAAAGACATAGTGGTGCTTATGAGAAGTACTAAATTTAATGCGCCGCTGTTTGCCAGGGTTCTTGAAAATGAGAACATCCCGGTATATGTAGATGATTCGGATGGATATTTTGATACTATAGAGATTTCACTTATAGAGGATATCCTCTCCCTTATAGACAACAGCAGACAGGATGTTCCTCTTATTGGAGTTTTACATTCTCCCGTATTCGGATTCACAATAGATGAACTTGCAGACATACGTATAGAATGCAAAAGCACTTCATATTACGAAGCATTCAGGAAATACATATCAGATGGTAGTGATAGTGCACTGAGAGAAAAATGCATCAATGCAGATAAAACCATAGCAGAGTGGAAGCAGCTTGCAAGAGATATAACGCTGAGTGAGCTCATATGGAAAATAGTATGGGAAACAGGATATTACATGTATGCCGGAGCTCTTCCCGGAGGAGCTCAGAGACAGGCCAATCTGAGGGCACTTGCAGATAAAGCCATGGAGGCTGCAGATGGCGGAATATATGATGTTTATGGATTCCTTAAATATATAGAAGCTGTAAAAGATAAAAAGGTAGAAATAGGTCAGATAAAAACAGTCGGAGAAGCTGATGATGTAGTTCGCATAATGACTGTGCACAAAAGCAAGGGGCTGGAGTTCCCTGTTGTAATAGCGGCAGGGATGGGAACAAAGTTTAACTTCAGATCGAGAGA
The DNA here is from genome assembly GCA_963590215.1 of Anaerovoracaceae bacterium. Classification (GTDB taxonomy): domain Bacteria; phylum Bacillota; class Clostridia; order Peptostreptococcales; family Anaerovoracaceae; genus UMGS973. Next base: position 17,085 of record CAVAON010000024.1, read on the forward strand.
AACAGATATTGCACTTCACAGGCAGATGGGAATAGGACTTACATGTATAAATTCTGACGAGCATTGGAAAAGGAAAACTTTGATACAGAGCATAATTGAAAAATGCACCAGAAATGAAAGCTTTGAAGAGGAAAAAAGAATCCTTTATGTTGAACTTACCCGCGCTATGGATCGCCTGATAATGGTAGGAAGCGTCAGAAAATTTGAAGGAAATGAATACAAATATACGACTGAAAATCCCGAAGCGGCAGCCTGCCCGCTTGAACTTGTAGCACCTGCAGCATATATGGAAGGAAGTGGTATAGATATCAGAACAGTGAACATATCGGATTTGTCTGCAAATAATGCAGCATCAAAAAACAACAAAGAAAAGCTTAAAAAGCTGATAGAAAAAGATGCGACAGTCTGCAGCGAAGAAATACAAAACAGGCTTTCTTTCGAATACAGCAATATGAATGAAGTAAAAACAAGGTATAAATATTCGGTTACAGAGCTTAACAGAGAAGCTGCAGGTCAGATTCAGCCTGATGAAATTAATCTTAAGATCCCTGCATTTGCAATGGGGGAAAGCAGAATTTCAAAAGCCATGAAGGGAAGTGTAACCCATAAGGTTATGGAATATATTGATTTCAGAGAGGAAAATCTGGAGAATATTATAGAAGAGCTTGCCCGAAAGAATATCATTACAGAGCAGGAAAAGCAGGCGGTAAACCGCGAGGGAATAATATCATTTATAAGGAGTGATATAGGAAGACGTATTGCAAGGGCAGATAATCTGAGGCGTGAGCAGCCTTTTACAATCCTTAAAGAAAAAAACGGCACAGAGGTAATGGTACAGGGTATCATTGACTGTTTCTTTGAAGAAGACGGCAAGCTTGTGCTGGTGGACTACAAAAACAGCGCGCTTAAAAGCGAGGAAGTGCTGAAAAAAAGATACAGAGAGCAGCTTGACATATATGCAGAGGCTCTCGAGAAGATAACGCAAAAGCAGGTAAAGGAACGTTATCTGTTCCTGCTTGGAGAGGGTAAAAGCGTTAAAATGTAATGCGCGCAGGATAATTATAATCGAAACTTTGCATGCTATAGAAAAATGCCCCGCGAATGCGGGGCATAATATATAGCTTAAATTATGTAGAGTCTCTGGTTTATACTAAGCCCTGAGCCATCATAGCTTCAGCAACTTTTTCGAAACCGGCAATGTTAGCACCCTGTACCAGAGCGTTCTTGTTGCCATAGTATTTCTCACCAGCACCTGCACAAGCATTGTAGATGTTCTTCATGATCTGGTGAAGCTGAGTGTAAACGTCTTCATGCTGATATACAGTATGACCTGCGTTCTGTCCCATTTCGATGCATGAGCAAGCAACTCCGCCTGCATTTGCAGCCTTTGCAGGACCAACAGCTGTCATGTTGTCCATCAGATAAACAAGAGCATCATTAGTTGTAGGCATGTTAGCACCTTCGCAGTAGAACTTGCAGCCTGATGCTACGATGTTTTTAGCGTCTTCCATGTGTACGTCATTTTGCATAGCGCAAGGGATGAACAGGTCAACCTTAACATCGAAATCCTGGCATACGCCCCAAGGCTTCTTGCCTGCAACGAACTTAGCGTTAGGGAATTTCTCTGCATAAGGAGCACAAATGTTTTTGCCTGAGCTTCTAAGGTCAAGAAGGAAAGCAACTTTTTCGTCTGTGCTGATTCCATCAGGGTCATAGATGTATCCGTCAGGTCCTGAAATTGTTACGCATTTAGCGCCTAACTGCTGCAGCTTCCAAGCTGAACCCCATGCTACGTTACCAAAACCTGAAATAGCAACAACTTTGTCTTTCATGTCTTCGCCGTTAGCCTTGAGCATTTCTTCAGCATACCATACGATACCAAAGCCAGTAGCTTCACTTCTTCCAAGAAGTCCGCCGTAAGGGATGCCTTTACCTGTAAGAACGCCTTCGTATCTGTCAACGATTCTCTTGTACTGTCCGAAGAGGTATCCGATTTCTCTTCCGCCAACACCAAGGTCTCCTGCAGGAACGTCAGTGTTAGGTCCGATGTGTCTGTATAATTCAGTCATGAATGCCTGGCAGAATCTCATTACTTCTGCATCTGACTTGCCATTAGGATCAAAGTCTGAACCGCCTTTGCCGCCGCCGATAGGAAGTCCTGTAAGGCTGTTTTTGAAGATCTGTTCAAATCCTAAGAATTTGATGATTCCAGGGTATACGTTAGGTGCAAATCTAAGGCCGCCTTTGTAAGGTCCTATTGCACTGTTGAACTGGTATCTGTAACCCTTGTTAACCTGTACTTTACCTGCATCGTCAACCCATACTACTCTGAAAGTAACTCCTCTTTCAGGTTCAGTAAGTCTTTCGAGGAGAGCTGCTTCTTCGTATTCCGGATGCTGTTCGATAACCGGAGTCAGTGAAGACAGTACTTCTTCTACAGTCTGGTGAAATTCGATTTCGCCAGGGTTCTTCTGCTTGCAAAGCTCAATACATCTTTCTACATAGTTTGACATTTTGTTTTCTCCTTTTATTTTATTTGTTAAAACTAAGAACTATATAACCAATCTCAATATATCACTTTGAATGGGCGTCGTCAATGAATTATTTGAGGTAGACAAAGAAGTTTGAAATTTTGAAAAATGTAAGCATCAAAATAAGCAAAATTATAATTAAAACGGGTACAAATAGTACGCATGTATATATACAGACTAAACTTTTCGTTGAAAACGTTACTGATATAGGATACAATTAAGTGTATGACTGAAGGGGAACTTTAGAGATGACCAGAATACACAAAAAAAGAAAATCGTTTTTCAGGAGATTTATATCATTTGTTATGACGATTGTCATAATATGTGCCATAGTAGGTGCAGCAGGGTTTGTTTATGCCAAGAACAAGCTTGACAGCATATCTCATGTGGAGCTTGATACTTCTGCACTTGCGGCAGCAGATTCTCTGTCAGAATACAGGAACATTGTTATTCTTGGAGTCGATACAAGAGATATGAGTGATTATTCCGGATCAAGGACTGACTCAATAATAATTGTGAGCATTAACAGGGAATCCGGAGATATCAAACTCATATCGGTATACAGAGACTCATTCCTTGACATTGAAGGCGTGGGGCTTGACAAGGTGACCCATGCCTTTGCATATGGAGGACCTGAGAGGACAATCAATACACTTAACAGGAACCTTGACCTTAATATCACAGAATTTGCAGCGCTCAACTTCAAAACAGTTGCAAAAATTGTAGACAGTGTAGGCGGCATTGATATAGATATCCAGGATGACGAGATAGACCAGATGAATATTTATCTGCCCGAAACAGCAAAATATCTCAAAAGTGATTTTGAATATATAAATAAGTCGGGCAAACAGCATCTTGACGGAGTACAGGCAGTGACTTATTCACGTATCAGGCATACAGAAGGCGGCGACTACAGACGGACAGAACGTATGAGGACGGTGCTTACTGCAGTATTTGGTGAAGTCAAAAAAATGAGCCTAGGAGAGCTTGACAATATGATGGATGAGGTGTTGCCTGAAATAAGCAGTAATATTGATTCTGCAGATATGATACCGCTGATGCTCAAGCTGTACAGGATGAATATTAAAGACAGCATAGGATGGCCTTATGATAAAGAAGGATATATAAGTCCGGCACAGATATGGTATGCGGCGCCTGTCACTCTCGAAAGCAACGTTTCAAAGCTCCATGAAGACGCTTTTGGGCAGAAGAATTATATACCAAGTGATACAGTTAAAGAGATAAGCAGCATCATTTCGTATACAACAGGATATTACGGATATTGATTGCATTTTCAAATGCATTAAATACAAGGAGAATTTGCAGTGCGTGAAATAAACAGAAAAAAACGGAAAAGAACCCCAAAAGGGGATCCCGGAACACGAAAAGGCGGCAGAAAACCTTTTCATATTATACTCATCATAGTATATCTGCTTTTGATGATATGTTTTTCAGCAATGCTCATATGGCTTAATATATTGCCTATGGAATACCTTGCAGCTGTTCTTGCAGTGATACTTATAGGGTCGTTTTTTGTAGTAATGTTTTTGAGAATAAGAAAAAAGCGATCCAAAAGACGTATTGTTGGTACAGTGATAGCAATTATAGCGATTATAGTATATGCAATAGGCTCCTATTATATATACAGCACTCAGGATCTTTTCTCTAAGATAAGCACTATCGGGCAGTCAACAGAAGACTATTATGTAATAGTGCCGGCAGAGGATACAGAGGATGTGTCAGCCAAGGCTGCCGGCATTGATTTTATTATGGGTGATGATGTTTATGTTTTCAAATCATCAGAAAGCCCTTATCTTGAAGCCAGAGAAAGGCTTGCTGACCATGTGCAGATTAATTTTGAAGAGGGCAGCAACTCAATTGAAATATCCGAAATGCTTATGGATGGAGATTGTGATGCGATATTCATGAGCAAGACGTATTATGATATGTCTTGTGAAGAAGTCAAAGGCTTTGAGGAAGGCGCAGAAATTATATATACCATTACCATAGCATCGGAGGTTGATGATGTGGCAAAGAGTGTTGACAAGATAACAATGACGCCGTTCAATGTATGCATCAGTGGTAATGATAATTTTGGAACAATAGAGCAGGTTGCAAAGAGCGATGTCAATATGGTTATGACAGTAAATCCAGAAACCAGAACCATATTGCTGACGTCAATACCGAGAGATTCATATGTAATGCTCCACAGCAGAGCGGCTTATGACAAACTGACGCATTCTGGTGTATATGGAGTTGATGAAACTGTAACTACCATAGAAGATATGCTTGGCATTGAGATAAACTATTATATCAGGGTCAATTTTTCAACGGTAATTGAAATTGTCAATGCTATTGGAGGTATTGATGTCAATTCAGATATGGCATTCATAACTCATGGCAGACAAAACGAAGGATACAGCTTTGTTGAGGGCGAAAATCATTTGAATGGTGAAGAGGCTCTGGCTTTTTCAAGAGAAAGATATTCATTTACAGATGGTGATTTCCAGCGAAACAAAAACCAGCAGAAGGTATTGAAGGCAATGCTCAAAAAAGTACTCTCAAGTGAGACATTGCTTACAAAATATACACAGCTTCTTGATGCGGTCAAGGATGAGATGCAGACAAATATGACCACATCCGAAATGCAGACACTTGTAAAAATGCAGATAAATGATATGTCGGGATGGAATATAGTTAATTATTCGATATCCGGTGACACAGGCAACCAGCCATGTTATACTGCGGGCGGAGCTGCAGCATCAGTAGTATTGCCTTATACGAGTAGCATTACCAAAGCAAATACGAAGATAAACAATGTTATGAATGGCGTTTGCCAGGCAGACGGTGAATGGACACGTGAATACGAATAGACATAAACAATAAGAAAAATATTTTAAGGAGAGATATTATGGCAAAGGAAAAAATTAATTTTGAGGATGAACAGGTAAGAAATACTTACAGACATACAGCATCACATATTATGGCACAGGCTGTAAAAAATCTATGGCCGGATACAAAGCTTGCAATAGGACCTGCTATTGACAACGGATTTTATTATGATTTTGAATCAGAACACAAATTCAGTGAAGAGGATTTTCTCAAAATCCAAAAGGAAATGAAAAAAATAGTTCAGGCAAACTATCCCCTTGAAAGATTTGAACTGCCAAGAGCAGAAGCTATCGCTTTTATGGAAGAAAAAAACGAACCTTACAAGGTGGAGCTCATAAATGATTTGCCGGAGGATGCAATCATATCCTTTTATAAGCAGGGGGATTTCGTAGATCTTTGTGCAGGCCCACACATGGAATCAACAGGCAAAATCAAAGCATTCAAACTGATGAGTGTTGCAGGAGCATACTGGAGAGGCGATTCTGACAGGCAGATGCTGCAGAGAATATATGCGACTGCTTTTCCTACACAGCCGGAGCTTGACGAATATGTCAAAAGACTTGAAGAAGCCAAAAAAAGAGACCACCGCAAAATAGGCAAGGAAATGGATCTGTTCGCTATATTTGAAGAAGGGCCGGGATTCCCATTCTTCATGCCTAACGGTATGGTAATCAGGAATGAACTTGAAAGCTTCTGGAAGACAGAGCACAGAAAAAGAGGATACGAGGAAATCAAAACACCTTTAATCATGAATGAACAGCTCTGGAGAACATCAGGTCACTGGGATCATTACAAAGACAATATGTACTTTACCAAAATCGATGGTGAGGATTATGCAATCAAACCTATGAACTGCCCGGGCTCACTTCTTGCATACAAGAGAAAAATGTGGTCATACAGAGATTTCCCTATCAGAATGGGAGAACTCGGTCAGGTTCACAGACATGAGCTTTCAGGAGCTCTCCACGGTCTTATGAGAGTAAGAACCTTCACTCAGGACGATGCACATATATTTATGCTTCCGGAGCAGATTAAAGACGAGGTAATCGGCGTTGTTAAATTTATAGATGACGTATACAATATGTTCGGATTTACTTATCACATAGAGCTTTCTACAAGACCGGACGATTCAATGGGCTCAGATGAAGAATGGGAAGCTGCTGAAACAGCACTCAGAGAAGCGATGGAATCAATAGGAGTCCCATATGTCGTAAACGAAGGTGACGGAGCATTTTACGGTCCTAAGCTTGACTTCCATCTCGAAGATTCCATAGGCAGAACATGGCAGTGCGGTACAATACAGCTTGATATGCAGATGCCTCAGAGATTCGACATATCATATGTGGGCTCTGACGGTGAAAAACACAGACCTGTAATGATTCACAGAGTAATCTTCGGTTCAATCGAAAGATTTATAGGTATACTTACAGAGCATTTTGCAGGTAAATTCCCTCTGTGGCTTGCGCCTGTGCAGGTTAAGCTGCTTACTGTAACAGAAAAATTCGTGCCTTATGCACAGGAAATCAAAGCAAAATGCGAAGAGGCAGGACTTAGAGTTGAGCTTGATGCAAGAAATGAAAAAATCGGATACAAGATAAGAGAAGCCAGAAACAAGAGAGATTCATATCTTTGCACAATAGGCGAAAGAGAAGCTGAAGCAGGTACATTATCAGTAAGATCATCAAAAGCAGGAGATCTTGGTGAGATGAATGCAGATGAATTCATAGCAAAGCTCACCTGCGAAATCAGGACAAAGGCTATATAGCAGGAGAACGAAATGTTTGTGAAAGAAAAAGAAGTCTGGAGAGACGGGGTGTTTTTGTGCCATACCAAAAGTAGCTTTGATGCAGATTTATTGGAATCAAAGCTGAGAAGTGAAGGCATCCCCTGTGTCAAAAAATATCAGGGAGCCAGCAATTTCATAGAGATAGCTATGGGTTCCAATACATCTTTTCCCATAGACATCTATGTGCCGGCAGACAGATTAGAAGACGCAAAAAACATCATAGTTCCTGTTGACCTTGATGATTGCGAGCCTGTCATATTTGACGAATAAACAATACAGGGGGCGGCTGTCTGTACAGCCGGCCTCTACGACTATAGGGGACAAATCAATGATATATGCAAGAAAAGTGTTTGAAAAATATAGGTGCGTTATATATCTTGCATCAGATATCAAATGCCTGGATTATCATACGTCCTGCAGGCTGATAATGAAAGCAGGAGAATCAGAGTATATATTAAGCAAAGGAGATGTTTTGCTCTTTAGAAATGCTCTGAAGCCGTATATACGGGATGAGCAGAATGATCTACAGGACAGGAAGCTGATTTTTTCATCAGAGGACTGTCATACATATATGCATAAACAAGACGCATATATATACATGGAGACAGTCACAACGGATAACGAACATATTTTGCAGACTGTGGATCTAAAAAAGAATGAGCTTGAGGCTTTCTACAAAGCAATAGATTTACGGTGGTATAACAGGACACTTCCTGTATACCGGTAGAATTATATCAAAAATTATTATTGAATTGGAGGTATTGTAATGGACTTTGACAGCAAAGCATATATAGG
>CAVAON010000025.1:0-24826 GCA_963590215.1 Anaerovoracaceae bacterium
GGGTATTGACAGATGTCTGTATATTTATCCTATGGCTGAATGGGAAAAATTCATGAACAGGCTGTCGGCACTTCCTATGTCTGATGCTAATGCCAGAGCGTTTATCCGTCATTTTTACGCAAATGCAATCGAAAGTGAGATAGACAAGCAGGGCAGGATTACTCTTACCTCAGATCTTAGAGAATATGCAAACATAGACAGAGAACTTGTCACTATAGGTAACCTGGACAAAATAGAAATCTGGAGCAAGGAAGAATGGGACAGCAAAGACAACATGACACAGCTTTCTCCTGCAGAGGTTGCACAGAAGATGGTCGAATATGGAATTTAAACATACATCAGTCCTTCTGCATGAAACAATAGACGGACTTGCAGTCAGAGAGAATGGAATATATGTAGACGGTACATTAGGCGGAGGAGGACATGCCTCAGCTCTTTGTTCAAAGCTTTCGAAGGATGCCGTATTTGTAGGGATAGATAGAGATAAGGATGCCCTTGATGCAGCAGGCAAAAGACTTGACAAGTACCCATGTACGAAGCATTTTATGCAAAGCAATTATTCAGAAATCAAAGAAGTACTTAAAGAGCTTGAAATAGAGTCAATAGACGGTGCAATGCTGGATCTTGGGGTATCATCATTTCAGCTAGACAACACGCAGAGAGGGTTTTCATATATGCACGATGCACCTCTTGATATGCGTATGAACCAGTCAGACGGCTTCACAGCATACGATGTTGTCAACAGATACAGCGCCAGGGAGCTTACAGATATAATCAGGAAATATGGAGAAGAAAAATGGGCATCCAGAATATCTGATTTTATCGTTAAGTTTCGCAAAGAGAAACCGATTGAAACTACAGGTGAGCTGGTGGAGGTTATCAAAGCGGCGATTCCGGCAAGAGCCAGAAGAGACGGGCCGCATCCCGCAAAGAGAACTTTCCAGGCAATCAGAATAGAAGTAAATGACGAATTGGCACAGCTTCGCAGGGCTTGTGAAGAATTCTGCGATGTGCTTGCTCCAGGTGGGAGACTTTGCATTATAACATTTCATTCGTTAGAGGATCGCATAGTTAAGGAATGCTTTAACAAGAGGGTCAATCCCTGCACGTGTCCGCCGGAATTCCCTATATGTGTATGCGGCAAAGTGGCTGATGCCAAAAAAATAACAGGCAAACCCGTGACACCGGGTGAAGAAGAGCTTGAAGAAAATCATAGAGCGCGCAGCGCCAAATTGAGAATAATAGAAAAACTATAGAAAGGGACAAAACAATGCAGGCAGCAAACTGGTATCAATATGAAGAAAGCTACAGGAAATATGGCTTTGATATGAAACCTGAACAATCAAATATACCAAAGACAAAGCCTGCAGCAGGCGGCATGGCAGTCAAAGACAAAAAAAGACTGCTTGCACTTACAGTAATTCTTGGAATCATGGGCATTGCCATTATAATATCTGCGGCATTTGCAGCAACGCTTCAATATCAGATAAACAAGCTGGTTATGGAGAACAATGAAATATCCAAAGAAATTGAAGAAATGGATATCAAGATACAGACAGCCAACAGCGTCACTTCCCTTGAAAAAAAAGCAAGTGACGAGTTGGGAATGAAATATCCTTCTTCAAGTCAGATTGTATACATCAGTGACATTGCGGCTCCAAAGGACTTTGCAGCCACAGTTAAGGAAGAAGCATATAATTAAAAATGTTGAGATAAACTCAAAAGAATTTCATAGTGAAAGGAGAAGCCGGAGAACTTAATTATACAGATAAAGTAATCCGGTTTTTATGATATTATGTTAAAAGGTTCAGATATGAACAGAAAAAGATTGATAATTGCTTTCGGTATAGTATGCGTGCTTATGGTTGTACTTTGTTTTCGCTTTGGTTACTGGCAGATTATCAAAGCTGACGCCATGACAGAAAAAGCAGCGGAGCAGCAGACAAGAGATACTCCTGTCGAGGCTAAGAGAGGGACGATATATGACAGAAACGGAGCAGAGCTTGCAGTAAGCGGCTCGTCATATTCTGTATGGGCAAGACCTGCAAATGTCAAATCGGGGAGCAGTGAAGAAAAAAAACAGGCATCTGTTGATACATGTGTTTCGACCCTTTCATCAATACTTGATATGGATGCAGATGAAGTGCGTGAGCTTGTGACCAAAGAACAGTCACTGGTTAAAGTTTCAAAAGGAATTGACAAAGAAGTCGCAGATAAAATAAGAGAAGCAGAGCTTCCGGGAATAGAGCTGTCTGAAGATACCAGGAGATATTATCCTCTCGGTTCATTTGCTTCTCATCTGATAGGAAGCGTTACAGATGACAATACAGGACTGTCAGGGATAGAGCTTCAATACAATGAATATCTGACAGGTGTTTCGGGCAGATGGATCAAAAATACAGACGTTGCAGGCAACGGACTGTCATATGGAGTCGAAAAATATTATGAACCTGAAGATGGATACAGCCTCGTCCTTACGCTGGATCAGGTGATACAGAATTATACCGAAAATGCAATAGCAAAGGTTCAGAAAAAAACTTCGGCAGACAGAGTAATGTGTATAGTTATGGATCCTGAGAATGGAGACGTGTTAGCTATGGCAGTGACGCCGGATTACGATCCAAATGATCCAAGAACTCCGACAAAAAAATCAGAACAAAAAAAGCTCGCCAAAATGACAGACGAGGAAAAACTCGAATATTGGAACAAAATGTGGAGAAATCCGTTGGTTTCAGACACATATGAGCCGGGTTCAACCTTCAAGCTTCTGACGACAGCAATAGCTTTAGAAGAAGGTCTTACTAACATGAATGAATCCTTTGTCTGCACAGGCAGCTACAAGGTTGCAGATACAACATTGCATTGCTGGAGAAAAGATAACCCTCACGGCACTCAAAATCTCAAGCAGGCAGTCGGCAATTCATGCAACCCTGTATTCATGCAGCTGGGATTAAGAATAGGCATCGAAAAATATTATGAATACATGAAGCTGTTTGGAATAACAGGCAAAACAGGCATAGATTATCCGGGAGAGGGCACGGCTATTTTACAAAGTGAAGACAGCGCCGGCCCTGTAGGACTTGCAACAATGTCATACGGCCAGGGTATCGCAGTGACACCGATTCAGCTTATTACAGCCATATCGGCAATAGGTAATGACGGAGTGATGATGAAGCCGCGCATAGTAAAAGAACTCAAAGACAAAGACGGCAATATAGTAGAGGAATATGAGCCCGAAAAAGTAAGGCAGATACTGTCTGAAGAAACGGCTGATGAAATGTGTGAAATTATGGAGTATGTTGTATCTGATGGTGGTGCGGGTACAGCCAAGGTGGAAGGATACAGAGTAGGTGGCAAGACAGGTACAGCTGAAAAACCAGATACCGTAAAAGGCGGTTATCTTAGTGACACATACTCATCGTTTATAGGGATGGCTCCGATGAATGACCCGAAGGTGGCGGTGCTTGTGATAGTAGACAGCCCTAAAGGTATTAAATACGGGAGCCAGACGGCGGCACCAGGCGCTAAAGAAATAATATCAGATGTTGTGAGATATCTTGGAATTGAGCCTCAATATTCGGATGATGAAAAAAAAGAAATGGAAGCAAATCTGACAGAAGTGCCTGACATCACAGGCGAAAGCCTGAGCGACGCAATAGGAATTCTGGGAGGCTCCTCTCTCAAATACAAAGTTCAGTCTGGTGATAAGGACAAAGATTTCAAAGTAAAAGACCAATATCCTAAAGCGGGAACTGAAATTGAAAAAAACAGTACAGTATATATTTACGGAAGTGACTGAAAATCATAAAAGGAGACAGCGTTTGATGAACAAATTGAATCTGAAGCAGATAATACAGGCTACAGGCGGCCGCCTGGTGCAGGGAAATGATGCCACATACATAACGGGGGCATCAATAGATTCAAGAAATGCAAAGCAGGGCAATCTTTTTGTTGCAATATGTGGAGCCAATACCGATGGACATAAATATATAGGGGCAGCTTTTGAAAACGGATGCAATGCGGCACTCATAGAGAATGAGAGTTTCATAGATAAAATTCCGAAAGGAATGGGAGCGGTAATTGTGACAGATACCGTTAAAGCACTTCAGAACATAGCGTCATATTACAGACAATCCATGAACATTAAAATCATAGGAGTTACAGGGAGTGTGGGCAAAACCAGTACCAGTGATATGATTAAAGCTGTATGTGAATCTAAATTCAAAACAGCCAAAACAAAAGGCAATTTCAACAATCATATAGGGCTTCCCCTAAGCATTCTTGAATTTGATCCGGATATCAGAGTGGGTATTCTTGAAATGGGCATGGACAGACCCGGCGAGATAGAATTTCTTGCGGGCATTGCAAGACCTGATATAGGAGTAATAACCAATATAGGTACAGCTCATATAGAGTATCTTGGCAGCAGAGAAAATATATTCAATGCAAAAATGGAGATAACAAAATACTTTGATGAATCGAACATCCTGGTAGTAAACGGTGATGATGATTTTTTGAGCACTCTTGCCAATACTGAATATAGACTGATAAAAGCAGGCGTGGCGCAGAGCAATCAGATTCAGGTGTCAGATATCAGCGACAGTATTGAAGATGGTGTGAGTTTTGCATTGAAATATCAGGGAGAAAAAACAAAAATTCATCTGCCTGTTCCGGGCAGGCATAATGCTGTAAATGCAGGACTTGCAATTGCAGCAGGTATAGAGGCGGGAGTTTCAATAGAGGAAGCTGCTGTTGGACTTCGAAATCTTGACCTTACTGACAAGAGACTTTCTGTCAAATGTAAGGGAGATGTCAAAGTTATAGATGATACATATAATGCGAGCCCTGCTTCAATGAGAGCAGCAATAGATGTTTTGGTATCAGCAGAGGGCTTTCGAAAGATTGCAATACTTGGAGATATGTATGAACAGGGAAAACAAAGCAGCCTGTTTCATCGGGAAATCGGTGAGTATGCTTCAGACAGATCTGTTGATATGGTTATTGCAATCGGCGATGATGCGGAGTATATTAAAGAAGGCGCACTAAAAGGAATGAGTGCATCCTGCGTCAGATATTACAAAACCAAAGACGAATTTTTAAGAGAAATGAAAAGCATTATCAGACCTGGAGATGCTGTTCTTGTCAAGGGCTCAAGAGGTATGGCCATGGATTTGATAGTCAGAAAAATTATGGAGTAGTTTGAATTATGTATATGGTAAATATTATAATTGCAATTGCAATAGCATTTGCTGCAGCTGTTTTGTTTACATCAATTGAAATCCCTGTTTTGAAGAAAAAACAGATGGGTCAGAATATCAGAGAGGAGGGGCCCGAATCTCATCAGGCAAAGGCAGGTACGCCAAGCATGGGCGGTGTCGCTATAATCATATCTGCATCACTTGCAGCTTTCATTGCAGGCGGCATCAACAGAGAGACACTGGCCATGGTTCTTGTTATGGTTGCTTTTGGACTTGTGGGATTTCTTGATGATTTCATCAAAGTAATCAAAAAACACAACCTGGGGCTTCGTGCATGGCAAAAAATCGTATTTCAGTTTGCAATATCTGCAGGGATAGCATGCTGGGCGGCTTTTGCAATTCCAGATGGTACCCTTGTATACATACCTTTTGCGGATATTTATGTTGATTTTGGCGGATGGTATATACCATTTATAATATTTACTGTTGTTGCAATGACCAACAGTGTCAACCTGACAGACGGTCTTGATGGTCTGGCTTCAGGCTGCACAGCATTTACATCACTGTTTTTTGCACTTGTTGCAGGCATGTGGGGCATGGAATCTCCTGCAGCATTTGCTGCAGCAGTTACAGGTGCATGTCTGGGATTCCTGGTATTTAACAAAAATCCTGCAAAGGTGTTTATGGGAGATACAGGTTCGCTGGCACTTGGAGGTGCAGTGACAGCAGCAGCGATACTTATGAAAATGGAGCTTCTGCTGCTTGTTGCAGGTCTTGTCTACGTTATAGAGGCTCTTTCTGTTGTAATACAGGTAATAAGCTTCAAGACAACAGGTAAAAGAGTATTCAGAATGTCACCGATACATCATCATTTTGAGCTTGGCGGCATGTCTGAAAAAAAAGTGGTTGTAATGTTTTGGATATTTACATTTATATGCTGTATAGCAGGACTTATAATCGTAGGATTATAGATTTCATGAGGAGAAATAGTTATGAATCAGGACAATTTTAAAGACAGAAAAGCTCTTGTGGTAGGGCTTGGCAGATCAGGCAAGGCGGCAATGCAGGCACTTTCAAAGCTTGGAGCCCATGTATGGGTGCAGGATTCAAAACCGGAAGACGAAATGGAGCCTCAGCTGCTTACTTTTATGGAGGACAGAGGCATCAGAGGATTTTTCGGTAAAGATCCTGAGAATCCGGAAGAATACGATCTCCTTGTTTTGAGTCCGGGAGTATCTCCTGAACTTGAATTTGTTAAAAAAGCAGAAGCAGCCGGAGCAGAGATAATAGGCGAGCTTGAGATTGCTTACAGAGTAGGCAGGGGGAATTATGTAGCAATAACAGGGACAAATGGCAAAACGACAACTACGACTCTTGTAGGTGAAATATTCAAAAATGCCAAGAAAAAAACGTATGTAGTGGGGAATATAGGTATTGCTGTGATTTCAAAATCACTCGAAGCTGAAGAAGATTCATGGCTGATTACCGAAACAAGCAGTTTTCAGCTTGAAACAGTCAAATATTTCAAACCTGAAGTGTCAGCTGTTTTGAATCTTACGCCTGACCATCTTAACAGACACAAAACGATGGAAAATTATGGCAAGGCCAAGGCTAATATATTCAGGAATCAGACTGCAGGGGATTATCTTGTCATAAACTATGATGATGCGTCATGCAGAGAAATGGCAAAAGAATGCAAAGCCTGTGTTGTTCCTTTCAGCCGTAAGGAAATACTTGATTTCGGAGCATATGTCAGCTATGGAAATATAGTCATTAAAAACAAAAAAGGTGAAATCATCAATATATGCAAGGCCGGGGAGCTCAAAATCTTAGGAGAGCATAACCTCGAAAATGCCCTTGCAGCAGCAGCAATAAGCTATTTCGCCGGTATAGCACCTGAATACATATCAAAAACGCTGAGGGAATTTGATGGTGTTGCACACAGAATAGAATATTGTGGCGAAGTGGATGGTATTAAATTTTACAATGACTCAAAAGCCACCAATACAGATGCTGCAATTACAGCCATTAGAGCTCTTCGCAAAAACATAATACTTCTGGCAGGCGGAGATGGCAAGCAACAGGATTTTGCTCCTCTTGCAGCAGAGCTTCCAGGCAAAGTCAAATATATGATGCTTTATGGCAGGGATGCAGGAGATATCAAAGCTGCAGCGGATGCTGCAGGCTTCAGCTCATATACTATGGTCAAAAACCTTGAAGAAGCGACAAATCTGGCTTTTGAAATGGCACAGCCAGGAGATACTGTGCTTCTTTCGCCAGCATGTGCAAGCTGGGATATGTACAGCAACTTTGAGCAGAGAGGCGACCATTTCAAAATGCTTGTAGAAAGACTGGGACGCTGATGAAAACTATTAAAAGAGCCAGAAAAACAGGAGATTTTGTTATATTGCTTCTGACACTTGCACTGACTGTGTTTGGTGTAATAATGGTTTTCAGCGCCAGTTATTACAGTGCTCTTTCAAAATTCGGAAACGCATATCACTACCTGATAAGGGATACTATCTGGGCAATAGCAGGAATTGTAGTTATGCTTGGAACGTCGCTGCTGCCCTATAAAGTTTACCGTAAATGGGCATTTCCGATACTGATTGGAAGTATTCTGCTGCTTATTGCCCTTTTTATCCCTCATGTAGGCACTGAAACAAACGGTGCGACAAGATGGATACAGATAGGGCCTGTAACATTAATGCCGGGAGAAATCGCCAAGCCTGCAGTTATAATATTTGTATCATCATATCTGAGCACAAGCGCAAAAAAAATATATCAACTAAAGTCATTGTTGCTTTTGTTTGGAATTTGTGTTTTGTTTGGTGGACTGATAATGCTTCAGCCGAACATGTCTACAGCTATTACTGTTGTCGGCATTATAATTGCTATAATGTTTGTGGCAGGGCTTGAACTCAAATGGCTTGGATTTGCAGTAATTGCAGGTGGTGCGGCAGGAGTTTTCCTTGTCTTTTCAGACAGCGACGGATACAGGCTTGCCAGAGCTGTAAGCTTTTTGAAACCCTTTGCAGACCCTTTGGGTGATGGATACCAGGTATGTCAGTCACTCCTGGCACTTGGTTCGGGAGGACTTCTTGGAGTTGGCCTCGGTAAGAGCATACAAAAGAATCTGTATCTGCCTGAGCCGCAAAACGATTTCATAATCGCCATAATAGGCGAGGAATTGGGGTTTGTCGGTATATTGATTCTTATGGCAGCCTATATGGTGCTGATATGGAGATGCATTCATGTCTGTATCAATGCACCTGACCGCTTCAGTATGCTTCTGGCCTCAGGAATCACAGCAATGCTTGCAATACAGGTCATATTAAACATTGCAGTAGTTACATCATCTATGCCTCCTACAGGAGTCATACTTCCGTTTGTGAGCTATGGAGGAAATGCGCTCCTTATTTTTACCGGGGCGATGGGAATAATGCTCAATATATCACGTAATTCAGTTAGATAGATAAATCAGGAGTTATTTTTTATGAAAGTTATAATGACAGGTGGAGGAACGGGAGGACATATATATCCTGCTGTTGCCATTGCAGACAAAATTAAAGAAAAACAGCCCGATGCTGAAATACTATTTATAGGTACCCAAAAGGGACTCGAAAAAACTCTTGTTCCCAAAAACGGATACCCGATAGAATTCATTACTGTAAGTGGCTTTGACAGGCATAACATATTCAAAAGCATCAAGACCGCAGCAGACCTTGCAAAGGGTCTTTTGCAGGCAAAAAAAATAATAAAAAATTTCAGACCTGATGTTGTAATAGGGACAGGCGGATATGTCTGCGGGCCTGTTGTCAGAACAGCGGCTAAAATGGGCATCAGGACATATATACACGAACAGAATGCTTTCCCCGGAATGACCAATAAAATGCTTGAAAATTATGTAGATAAAGTGTTTATGGGCTTTGAAAAGGCCGGAGAATATTTCAAACAGCCCGAAAAGCATATTGTTACAGGAAATCCTGTGAGAAAAAGCTTCTTCACATTGACAAAAAATCAGGCAAGAGAGCGTCTTGGCATAGCTGAAGACGAATTTATGATACTTTCATTTGGCGGAAGCAGAGGCGCAGGGCGCATTAACGAAGCAATGATGTCTGTGCTAAAAAAAGTGAATGGCTTGGATAAAACCAGCCTTTATTTTGGTACTGGAGATGTATATTATGATGATATATGTCAGGAGGCAGAAAAAATAGAAAACCTTTCAGACAATATTCATATTATGCGGTATATAGACGATATGGATAATCATCTGATGGCTGCAGATGTTGTTGTTTCAAGGGCAGGCGCTTTAAGCATAGCAGAAATATGCGTATGCGGCAAATGTGCTGTATTTGTGCCATCGCCAAATGTTACAGGCAATCACCAGTATCACAACGCCAGAGCTGTTGCAGATAAAGGCGGAGCAATTCTTTTAGAAGAAAAAACTCTGACAGACGAGCTGCTTGTTTCGACACTTATGCAGCTCAAAGAAAATCCGCAAAAGGTAAAAGAAATGGGTGAAGCTGCCCGAAGGTGCGTTTTTGGTGATTCTGCGGAAATCATATATAACGGGATTTTTGACAAAACAGGAGAAGATAATGTCGTTTGAACATGATACAGATTATGAAGAATACCTTGACAGCACCCTGGATGTGGATGAGATAAACCAGGGCAATGAGGCAAGTGGCAGTATAGAAAAGCGCCGAAAAAAACGATATCGCAAAAAACGCCGAAAAAAACGCATGGGCCTGTGGATACTTGCAATCATAGTAATTATTGCTGCTGTGATTGCATTTGGACGTTCTTCATATTTTAATATAGATGAAATACAAATCAAAGGTAACTCATATTATACAGATGAACAGATAATTCAGATGGCTGGTGCAAAGACAGGCGTAAACACGTTTTCGGCAGGGCTTGGCAACATGAAAAAGCTTCTTTGCTCGGATGCATATATAGCCTCAGCTGAAGTCAAAAGAAAGCTTCCGGATGTTATTGAAATCGCAGTCAGAGAAAGAGTCGAAACAGCAGCGGTATATTATGAAAAAAACTACTATATTGTTGACGGAACCGGATACATATTAAGAATCACAGCCGACAGACCGGATATTACAAGAGTTATCGGACTTACTGTCAAAAACGGCGAAGAGGGCGAGGCTCTTGAAGTCAAAGAAAGTCATATGCTTACAGCTGCACTTGATGTGCTCACAGAGTCTATGAAAGGAACTGTCTCATTCAAAAAGATCAAAATAAAAAACACAGTGGTAAGAGCATACATATACAATCATCTTATCGTAAGAGGCAGTGCAGAGAATATTGTGGAGTGTCTTGCGAGCGGTAAGCTGGAAGCTGTATTGTATGACCTTTACGAAAGAGGCATAAAAAACGGCATGATAAGCGTTGGTGAAGAGCAATACTGTGTATTTAGCCCTAAAATTAAACAAAAATCATAAAATCCGCAACTAAAGGTAGTGCATTTATATAAAAAATATGGTAAAATTCTATTGATAAAATTCTGGGGAGGAAAACAGAATGCCAAATTCAATCTTACAATTTGAAAACGAAGAAACTACAGCTGCGGTTATTAAAGTTGTCGGCGTAGGTGGCGCTGGTTGCAATGCTGTTAACAGAATGATAGATTCAGGCCTTGCCGGTGTGGAATTTATAGCAATCAATACAGATAAGCAGGCGCTTGCCAAATCAAAAGCACAGACAAAGCTTCAGATAGGTGAGAAGCTCACCAAAGGGCTTGGCGCCGGAGCAAATCCGGAGATAGGACAAAAAGCCGCAGAGGAAAACATAGAGGATATCAGGAAATTCCTTTCGGGAGCTGATATGATATTTGTAACAGCAGGCATGGGAGGCGGTACAGGTACAGGAGCTGCTCCAATCATAGCCAAAGTTGGGCGTGATATAGGTGCGCTGACAGTAGGTGTTGTAACCAAGCCTTTTACATTTGAAGGACGCAAGAGAAGCGCTCATGCAGAGCTTGGAGTCAAATTCCTTGAAGGTTATGTGGACTCGCTGGTCATAGTTCCAAATGACAGGCTTCTTGATATAGCAGACAAAAACACAGCCATGGTTGAAGCATTTAATATGGCAGATGATGTTTTGAGACAGGGTGTACAGGGGATTTCCGATCTGATTTCAGATGCAGCACTTATCAACCTTGACTTTGCAGATGTTAAGACTGTAATGGGCAACAGAGGAGTTGCACATATGGGTATAGGCAGAGGCAAAGGAGATGACAGAGTTCTGACTGCAATTGAGAGCGCAATCAAGAGCCCTCTTCTTGAAACAGATGTCAAAGGTGCCAAAGCTGTGCTGCTCAATATTACAGGCGGATATGATCTTGGTATGCTTGAAGCAAACGAAGCTGCAGAGCAGATTGCAAAAGCTGCAGATCCTGATGCTATCATAATCTTTGGTGCAACCGTAAGAGAGGATATACAGGATGAAATCATTATCACTGTCATAGCTACAGGATTTGACGGAGACAGAGAGGACAGAGTACAGGAATCAGATGTGACAGAGCCGGAATCAGCAAATGAGACTGATAATGATCAGGTTGAGGGCGTTGATGATGCAGGCATTAAAACTGTAGAAATAACAATAGATGATACACTTGAAACAGACGGCGGATTTGAAATTCCACCATTCCTCAAAAAGTGGAAGGAATAATTACAAAAGAAAGGTTTAGATAAGAGCCGGTTTTAGAGACCGGCTTTTTATACATTTTATCTATGAAGTATATCACATCTTCGGATAACAGAATATGTAAGGGTATAAGGCAGCTTGATGCCCGCAAGTACAGAGAACAGATGGGACTTTATATCGTTGAGGGCGAAAATCTCATGGAGGAGGCGTTCAAAAATAATGCGGACATAGAGTTTATAGCTGTAAATGAGCAGAAGCTTGACTATTGCAGAGATTTGTTTGGTGACAGGTTTTCACCAGATTATGTGATGCCTGCAAGGCTGTTTGACCAGCTTGCCAAAACAAAGACCAGCCAGGGTATTATGGCAGCAGTCAGAATACCTTCATTTACAAGGGAGCAATTTGCAGAGCATATATCCGGAGGCAATGTGATAGTGCTCGACAGGCTTCAGGATCCGGGTAATATAGGTACTATTCTCAGAACATGTGATGCCGCAGGATACAAAGGAGCTGTAATGGTAAAAGGAACAGCCGATATATATTCTCCCAAAGTAGTGAGAGCTGCGGCAGGCTCAGTCTTTAGGATTCCCGCATATTATACGGCGGGAGCTCTTGAAGGAGTGAAACTTTTAAAAGATGCAGGGCTGCAGATTATAGGGACAGGGTTTAATACAGAGAATATGTATTACGATGTGGATATGAGACAAAACACAGCTGTTGTCATAGGCAATGAAGGCAATGGTATTTCAGAAGAAATGGCAGCCTTGTGCGATAAAATCGTAAAAATACCCATGCATGGCAGCATTGAATCGCTCAATGCAGCCGTTGCAGCAGGGATACTGATATATGAATCAATAAGACAGGAGAGATAAAAATGCGTGAGAAGCTTACTACAATTTTAGACGAAGCAAAAGAAAAACTTGAAAAAGCTGCTTCTGTATCAGAAGCAGAAGAAATCAGAGTCAGCCTTCTGGGCAAAAAAGGCCAGATGACAGAAATTCTTCGTTCAATGAAGGACATGGCACCCGAAGAAAGAAAATCATTTGGACAGGCTGCAAACGAAACCAGAGCAGCAATTGAGAGCATGCTTAAATCAAAGCTTGATGAGATGAAAGCAAAGGCACAGGCTGCAAAATTTGCAGCAGAGAAAATAGACGTTACAGAGCCGGGCAAACCGATAACCCTGGGTTCAAAGCACCCTATCACGATCACAATAGAAGAGATTTCAAAGGTATTTATGTCTATGGGATTTTCGATTGCTGAAGGACCGGAGGTGGAAACTGTATTTTTCAATTTCGATG
This sequence comes from Anaerovoracaceae bacterium, assembly GCA_963590215.1. Taxonomy (GTDB): domain Bacteria; phylum Bacillota; class Clostridia; order Peptostreptococcales; family Anaerovoracaceae; genus UMGS973. Next base: position 13,160 of record CAVAON010000025.1, read on the forward strand.
CTCTTAATGCTGAACCGAATCACCCTTCGAGAGATATGACAGACACCTTTTATATTACTGATAAGACTCTTCTCAGAACACAGACTTCACCTGTACAGGCAAGAACTCTGATGTCGCAGGATGCTCCTATCAAAGTCATATCACCGGGCAGATGCTTCAGATGTGATACGCCTGATGCAACTCATTCACCAATGTTTCATCAGGTGGAGGGACTTCTCGTAGACGAGGGAGTTACAATGGCAGACCTCAAAGGAGTTTTAGACAGCTTTGCAAAGCAGATGTTCGGATCATCAGTTAAAACAAAATTCAGACCTCACCACTTCCCGTTCACAGAGCCTAGTGCAGAAATGGACGTATCATGCTTCAAATGCGGAGGTAAAGGCTGCAGAGTATGCAAAGGCAGCGGCTGGATTGAGATATTAGGCTGCGGCATGGTACATCCTAACGTACTCAGAGTCGGTAATGTCGATACCGAAAAATACACTGGTTTTGCGTTCGGTATGGGCGTTGAAAGAATAGCTATGCTTAAATATGGAATTGATGATATCAGACTTCTTTACGAAAACGATATGAGATTCATCAGTCAGTTCAAATAGGAGGTAAAGTAAAGATGCTAGTATCATTAGAATGGTTAAAGGATTATACAGAAGTTAATGTTTCAGATGAAAAATTCTGTGATGATATGATTATGTCAGGCTCAAATCTTGAAACATGCGAGCACGTTGGCGGTGGCATATCAAACGTTGTTGTCGGCAGAATCGACAAAATAGAAAAGCATCCGGACGCAGACAAGCTGGTTGTATGTCAGCTCAATGTCGGCAAGGAAGAGCCGGTGCAGATAGTTACAGGTGCAACCAATGTATATGAGGGAGCAATAGTTCCGGTAGCACTTCATAACAGCAGAATACCCGGTCCCCTTCACGGTCAGCCAAAGACAGAGGATGGCGTTAAGATAACTAAAGGCAAACTCAGAGGTGTTGAATCTTTTGGTATGCTTTGCGGACCACAGGAGCTTGGCCTTGACGACAAGGTGGCACCATACATCTCAAAAGACGGCATATGGCTTCTCAATGATGAATTCGAAATCGGCGCAGAGCTTACAGACGCTTTAGGACTTGAAGACACAGTTGTTGACTTTGAAATAACTCCTAACAGACCTGATTGTCTTTCAATGATAGGAATGGCAAGGGAGGCTGCGGCCGTATTTGACACAAAGCTTGAGTATCCTGAAACAGTATGTGAGCATGAAGAAGGTAGCGCTGCAGACTATATAGCAGTTGACATTCAGTCAAATCTCTGCAGAAGATATACTGCAAGGATAGTCAAAGATGTAGTGATAAAACAGTCACCATGGTGGATACAAAAAAGACTCATCAGAGCAGGCATGAGACCTATCAATAACATTGTTGATATTACAAACTTTGTAATGCTCGAATACGGTCAGCCTATACATGCATTTGATATCAATACTCTTGCAGGAGGCAAGGTTGTAATTAAGACAGCAAAAGACGGAGACAAATTCACTACCCTTGATGAAACAGAAAGGACTCTTTCAGAGGGTATGCTGATGATATGTGATGCCGAAAAACCGGCTGCAATAGCAGGTGTCATGGGAGGTCTTGATTCAGACATCAGAGACAATACGACGACAATCGTGGTAGAATCGGCAAATTTCGCAGGTGACAGCATCAGAGCTACATCAAAAAAACTGGGACTTCGTACAGAAGCATCGTCAAGATTTGAAAAGGGTATAGATCCTAACCTTTGTGCAGAGGCTGCAGACAGAGTTGTAAAGCTTATAGAGCTTACAGGGGCAGGCATGCCTGTTGCAGGAAGCGTTGACGTTTACCCGCAGGAAATTAAAGCTGAACCTGTTCATGCAAGAGTTTCAAGAATAAATAAGGTTCTGGGAGTTGAACTCACAAGAGAATTTATGGTAGGAGCTCTTGAAAGCCTGGAAATGACAGTTACCGGTGAAGGCGATGATATGTATGTTACAGCACCTACTGTAAGACAGGACATACATATTGAAGAAGATATCATTGAAGAGGTTGGCAGAATATATGGTTTTGACAAGCTGCCTGTAACAATTCCAAAAGGCAACAGCGAAGCAGTAAAGCCTGATGACAGAGCCCTGAGAGATCTTGCAAGAGACACTATGGTTGCAATGGGTGCAACAGAAATTCAGACATATTCATTTGTAAGCCCTAAAGGGGTTGATAACTGCAGAATCGATGAGGACTCATGGGAAAGATGCTTTGTTAAAATCATCAACCCTCTGGGAGAGGAAAACTCAGTAATGAGGACAATTCTCACGCCTAATATGCTTGAAGTTCTTTCAAGAAATTATACAAGAAATATAGAATCCGTAAAAGCATTTGAAATCGGCAATACTTTTATGGCAGACCTGTTTGATGAAAAAGCTCTTCCTGAAGAAAGCTATTCAATGTGCGCAGGCATGTATGGCGAAGATGCGGATTTCTACACACTCAAAGGCATGATAGTTGAGCTTCTTTCAGTAATGGGAATTAAAGATGTTGAATTTGTTGCCGAATCAGAGTATGGAGTATATCATCCGGGCAGATGTGCAAGAATAATAGCAAGAGTACCTAAAAAGGCAATGCCTGAAGTTGATGACCTCAAAAAACTCATTCTTACAGGAGAGGTTGAAGGTACAGAAGAATATAACAAGCTCATGGATATAATCGACAACAACGATCCTGTTGCAATGGGTGATTATGAAGAAGTTGAACTTGGCATCATGGGAGAGGTTCACCCTGAGGTGACAGCAAAATATCAGATAAAGACAAGATGCTACATATGTGAGCTGCTCTTTGATACTGTATGTGAAGTTTCGGATACTGATAAAGCTTATACACCACTGCCTAAATATCCGTCAACATCAAGAGACATCGCACTGCTTGTGGATGAAGACATGGAGGTTGGAACCATCGAAAAAGTTATAAAGGATGCGGCCTCCGAAATACTCAAAAACGTAAAGCTGTTTGATATATACAGAGGCAAACAGGTTGCAGATGGCAAGAAGAGCGTTGCATTTGCACTGACATATCAGGACGTAAACAGAACACTTACAGATGATGATGTAGCTCCTGTTCATGGCAATATCCTCAAAGCTCTTGAAGAGAATCTGGGAGCAGTTCTTCGTGAAATGTAAGCGGGGAGTAACAAAATGGAAAACAACAGAGTTAAAATCAGGATATATGGACAGGAATATACCATTGTAGGTGAGAGAAGCCAGGATGAAATTATCAAGGTGGCACAGTATGTTGATGAGCGTATGCAATTTATAGGACGGAATTCAAACCTGGGCTCCACAACATCTTTGGCTGTACTCTCTGCTGTCAATATTGCTGATGAAATATTTACTGCAAAAGAGGAGCTTGAGACGCTTCGCGCGAAAAATACGCAGCTTGAGGCTGATGCAAGGAAATACGTGGATTTGTGGGATGAAGCCAAAAAAAATGTAATTCAGTATCGCAATGAAATAGAAGAGCTGCGCCGCAAAGCATCAGATGACTCAGAACTTAGAGAATTGCAGAGAAAGTACAAAGAACTTGAAAACAATTTCTTTGATTTGCAGATGGAAAATGTACAGCTCAAAAGCAAAATAGACAGAAATGACAAATAAGAGATAAGAGGTTTGAACAAAGCTCTATGAATGACAAAAGCATTAAAATTCTTGAATACAACAAAATAGTTGAGATGCTCAGGACAAGGGCTGCTTCTGAAATGACCAGGCGTGCCATATCAGAGCTCAGGCCTCTTACAGATATATATGAAATCAGACATCTGTTGCAGCAGACAAGTGAAGCGGTAAAAGTTATTATAGCCAAGGGCAATCCGCCTATGAGCGCGTTTTACGATATAGTACCGGCTCTTATGCGGGCACGAAAGGGTGGAGCTCTTACAATGCAGCAGCTGCTTCAGGTCGCATATAATATGCGTGCAGCAAGGACCATGGCGTCATTTCTCGAAAAAGATACAGGTGAAATACCTGCTCTTGATGCGATCAGAGAAGTTATTTCCATCAACAGAGATCTCGAAAATGAAATCTCAAGATGCATCCTCTCAGAGGATGAAATGGCAGATAATGCTTCATCTGAACTTCGCAGTATCAGAAGAAGTATAGTAAGGCAAAACGAAGCCATTAAAGCAAAGATGAATCATATGATTGGTTCTGCTGAAAACAGAACACTGCTGCAGGATTCTATAGTCACAATGAGAGATGGCAGATATGTAATCCCTGTAAAACAGGAATATCGCTCCAGATTTCCGGGGATAATTCACGACCAGTCATCGACAGGTGCGACTCTTTTCATAGAACCACAGGTTATCGTCAATATGAATAATGAGCTCAAGCAGCTTTTTCTTGACGAAAAAAAAGAAATCGACAGAATTCTTTCAGAGCTTTCGGACAGAGTTGCTGAGAATTATCATGGACTTTACAACAATCAGAAGCTGCTCATGGAGCTTGATTATATATTTGCAAAAGGCAAACTGTCACTTTCATACAAAGGTGAAGAGCCTCATATCGGTACGGAGGGAATACTTGAGCTGAAGCAGGCAAGACATCCGTTGCTTGATCAGAAGAAAGCAGTGCCCATAAATGTTTCTATAGGTAGAAATTACAGTACCCTGGTTATAACAGGGCCAAATACAGGAGGCAAAACCGTTACGCTCAAAACAGCCGGCCTGCTTTCAATGATGGCTGCTTCAGGACTTCACATTCCTGCTTCATCGGAGAGCATAATTCCGGTATTTGAAGATATATTCGCAGATATAGGCGATGAACAGAGCATAGAGCAGAGCCTTTCAACTTTTTCATCGCATATGAACAACATAGTTGATATTACAGGTAAAGCAGGACCTGGATGTCTTGTTCTTCTTGATGAACTTGGAGCAGGCACAGACCCTACAGAGGGAGCTGCACTTGCCATAGCGGTTCTCGAAAAGCTGCGGGCAAACGGCACCCTTATATTTGCAACAACTCACTATACGGAGCTCAAAAAATATGCAATATCCACCGCAGGAGTTCAAAATGCTTCAATGGAATTTGATGTTGAGACGCTGAGCCCAACATACAGACTTACAATAGGAATACCGGGCAAGTCAAATGCTTTTGAGATTTCACGGAAGCTGGGGCTTTCGGAGAGTATAATAGACAAGGCCAAGGAACTTCTCGAAGGCCGGGATATAGAGTTTGAAGATGTGATAGCATCTCTTGAAGATGACCGCAAGAGAGCGGAGGAGGAGCGCGACCGGGCTATAGCTCTCAGCATAGCAATGAAAAAACAAAAGCAGGAAATAGAAAAACAGGAAGCCGACCTTAAACAGAGAAAATCCGAAATACTCGCAAAAGCAAGAGAAGAAGCGAGAGACATAGTAAGAGAAGCAAAAGAAACTACAAGAGAGGTTCAGAAAGAACTCAGAGAATTAAACAGAATAGAAAGCAGCTCGGAGAGAAACAAATCATTTGATGAAAGCCGGCAAAAGCTGAGAAGGCTTGAGGGTAAATACCGTGAAAAAACAGTAAAGCAGGTAAACAACAAGCCTGTAAAAGCATCTGACCTGAAGATAGGGAACAGAGTCAAGGTGCTTTCTCTTGATCAGAATGGGGAAATCACAACATTGCCTGATGAAAAAGGCAATATGACAGTACAGATGGGAATACTTAAGGCCACTGTCAACATCAAAGACATAATGCTTATAGACGAAGTCAAAATAAAGAAGCCTGTTACAAAGCAGAGAAACTACAGCAGTCTTTATCAGAGTAAGACTATGAATATGAGCACAACAGTAAATGTCAGAGGTCAGAACCTTGATGATGCTGTCATGAATGTGGACAAGTATCTTGACGATGCGTTTATGGCAGGATTAAAAGAGGTAACTGTCATTCATGGCAGAGGTGAGGGTATTCTACGGACGGGGCTTCAGCAGATGATGAAGCGTCATAAACACGTTAAAGCATTCCGCAAGGGCGCCTATAATGAGGGCGGAGACGGAGTTACGATAGTACAGTTAAAATAGAGAGGTAACGTATATGAAAGATTACAGGCAGCTTATAGCTGAAACAATCGCGCCGCATGTGGAGGGGCTTGAAATATCTGAAATCAGAGAAATGATAGAGGTTCCTGCGGACAGTAAAATGGGAGATTATGCATTTCCATGCTTCAAGCTTGCGAAACTGCTCAGAAAAGCACCGCCTCTGATTGCAAAATCAATCGCAGAGCAGATTGAGGCAGATGAAATTTTTGAAAAGGTTGAAAGCGTCAATGCGTATGTTAATATGTTCATATCAAGAGATGCTTTCATTGGAGATGTAGTCAGGGAGGTAATCGCAAAGGGCGATGCTTTCGGCTCATCGGATATTGGCGCAGGCAGGAAGGTAATAGTGGAATATTCCTCGCCTAACATTGCAAAGCCATTTCATATAGGTCATATCAGAAGCACTGTTATAGGCAATTCCATATACAAAATATATAACTTTTTGGGATATGATACATTCAGAATAAACCATCTTGGAGATTATGGCACACAGTTCGGCAAAATGATATGCGCCTACAGACGCTGGGGCAACAAACAGGATGTTATAGATGAGCCTATCAAGACGCTTCTTGGCTATTATACCAAATTCCATGTCGAGGTTGAAACTCACCCTGAGCTTGATGATGAGGCTAGAGAAATCTTTGCAAGGCTTGAAAAAGGCGAGCCTGAAGAAGTGGAGCTCTGGCAGTGGTTCAGAGATGAATCCCTCAAGGAATTTACAAGAGTATACAAGATGCTGGGAATCGAATTTGACTCCTATAATGGAGAAAGCTTTTACTCAGACAAGATGCCAAGGTTTGTAGAGGAGCTCAAAGCAAAAGGTCTGCTTGAGGAATCGCAGGGAGCGCAGATTGTAAACCTTGAAGAATATGGCATGTCACCTGCACTGATTACAAAATCAGACGGCTCCACATTATATATAACGAGAGATATTGCAGCTGCAGTATACAGAAAAGAAACATATGATTTTTACAAAAATCTTTATATAGTTGCATCACAGCAGAACCTGCATTTCCAGCAATGGATCAAGATTTTAGAGCTTATGGGTTACGAATGGGCCAATGACTGCGTTCACATTCCATTTGGGCTTGTATCCCTTGAAGAGGGGACAATGTCAACAAGACATGGCAGAGTTGTATTCCTTGAAGATGTTCTGAACAGAGCTGTAGATGAAACGAGGAAAATAATCGAAGAAAAAGGTGTTGCAACCGACAACATAGATGAAACTGCAAAGCAGGTGGGTATAGGCGCCGTTATATTCCAGGAATTATCAAACAACAGGATTAAAGACTATGTGTTCTCATGGGACAAAGTGCTTGATTTTAACGGTGAAACAGGCCCGTATGTACAGTATACTTATGCGAGAGCCGCAAGCCTTATGAGAAGGGCAGATGCAGGCGCCCTTGCAAAAGCGCAGGCGGGAGATATAGATGTAACATATATTAAGAGCGATGCAGCATATGAGCTTGTGAAGCTCTTAGAGGCATTTCCTGCAGTTGTTGCTGAGGCTGCAACAAAATATGAACCATCTGTTGTAACAAGACATATAGTTGATATTGCACAGAGCTTTAACAGATTCTATCATGATGAGCATATCATAGTTGAAAATATCGAAGAACAGGCAGCAAAGCTTGCACTTGTGCAGGCCGCTAAAAATACTATAAAGAATGGTCTTGGACTGCTGGGAATACAGTGTCCGGAAAGGATGTAATCAAATGATAAAATATGTTGGTGATGTATACAGACCGCCAAGTGAAGCATACAGCCTGATAGTTCAGGCTACCATAGGCTGCACTCACAACAAATGCTCATTCTGCAAAATGTTCAAAGAAAAGCGCTTTCAGACAAGACCGACAGAAGATATTATTGCAGATTTTGCATGGGCAAGAAAAAGATACAGGAGCGTGCCGAGAATTTTTTTAGCAGATGCAAATGCTCTATGCCTTAAAACAGACAAACTGATGCCGATACTTACATATATAGAAGAGACTTTCCCTGAATGCGAGAGAGTTACCATATATGGCAGAGCATCTGATATATTAAGAAAAACAGAAGATGAATTAAAACAGCTTAGAGAACACGGCCTTACAATGGTATATATAGGTGCAGAATCAGGTAGTGACAAGGTGCTTGAGATGTGCCACAAGGGTGAAACGCGCAAGCAGCTTATTGATGCAGTGAAAATGATTGAAAAAGTAGGCATTAAGGCTTCAGTTACCTTCATAAACGGACTTGCAGGCAAAGACGGATGGGAAGATCATGCGATACAGACAGGCAGCATGATTACAGAAATGAATGCTTCTTATGTAAGCCTTCTGACACTTCTTGTAGATCCGCAGGCTCCTATGTATGATGATATACAAAGCGGCAGACTCAAGCTGCTTACACCGGAGGAAGTGCTTGCTGAAACACATCTGATGCTTGAACATGCAAACCCTGAAAAGACATGTATATTCAGGAGCAATCATGCATCCAACTATCTGTCACTCAAAGGCGATCTGCCTCAGGACAGAGACAGATTTTTAGCGCAAATTGAAAATGCAATGAAAAACACTGGTATGTTAAAGGACGAAAGGTTCAGACTGCTTTAGATTAAAGATATGAAGATATTACTCACGACGCTTAATTCCAAATATGTTCATTCCAATCTGGCACTCAAATATCTTTATGCCGCGGGGCTTCCAAACTGTCCGGGGATTGAGATTAAAGAGTTTACCATCAACAATGATGATGACTATATATATACTGAGCTTGTCAGAAATGAATATGATGTAATATGTTTTTCATGTTACATTTGGAATATAGAAAAAATTAAATATCTGTGTGAAAATCTCAAAAAAGCAAAGCCTGAAATCAGGATTGTTTGCGGAGGACCTGAGGTGAGTTATGATATGCGGGAATTTCTTATGGCAAACCCTGCAGTTGATGCTGTTCTTTTCGGGGAAGGCGAATATGCTTTCAGTATGATGTGCAGAGCACTGACCAGGGGACAGCCAAAATTCCCTGATATCAAAGGGCTTGCCTACAGAGCAGGTGATGAGATAATCGTAAATGAGCCTATGCCGCCTGTTAAATTCAGCAGCCTGCCATTTCCATACGATGTGCTGCCTGTCGAGGATGACAAAATCATTTATTATGAATCTTCAAGAGGCTGCCCGTATAACTGCAGCTACTGTATTTCATCCATAGACAAGACGGTAAGGTCATTGCCTGTTTCCAGAGTGAAGGATGAGCTGTCATACTTCATACACAAGCGCGTGAAGCAGGTAAAATTTATCGACAGGACTTTTAACTGGGATAAAAACAGGTCCATTGAGATACTCGAATATCTGATGCTTATGGATAATGGAGTGACAAATTTTCATTTTGAACTTTGCGGAGATCTCATAGATGACCGGCTGATACAACTTGTAGACAGTGCCAGATCTGATCTGTTTCAGTTCGAAATAGGCATACAGACTACAAATCCGCTTACACTCAAAGCAATAAACAGAAAAAGCGAAATAAAGAAATGCCTTTCAAACATAAAGAAGCTTTCGAGGCTTGGAGTAGCACATGTTCATGTGGACCTGATTACAGGCCTGCCTTTTGAAAACATGGATTCTCTTCGCACGTCATTTAATAATATATATCCTGTGGGTGCGGACTGCATACAGGTGGGATTTCTGAAGCTGCTCAAGGGAACAGCAATCAGGTATCACGAGGAGTTCTATGACTATATTTATAGAAGTAAAGCCCCATATGAAGTAATATCAAATACGTTTATGACATCCAGAGAGGTCGTAAGAGTAAAACAGCTTGAAAATGTACTTGACCTGTTTTACAATAAAGGAGGTTTTGAGTTTACGCTCAACTACCTTATAACAAGCTCAGAAATGACTCCGTTTGATTTTTATACGGAATTATCAGATTATTATTACATCAAAGGCTACCAGCACAGGAGCCATTCCAAAGAGGATCTTTACAGAATACTTTACGGATATATCATGTGGAAATGTATGCATTCGAGAGTTAATCGCGAAGAAGCCGTAAGGTATCTGGAACAGGATATGAGGTTGCGGCTTAATGAAGACGCAGTCAAAAAATTTATGAAAAAAGGATGGGAATTCCCTCAGGAGAAAAGATGGCAAGAGAATATAAGGATTTAAGACAGGAAAAATCATTTGCAGCAAGAATAGGAATCAAACAGACAGCTAAAATTCCTATTGAAGAGCTGGACCTTAAAATCAGGGAGGACAGGATCGGCAGATATTTCAAAAAATATCTCAATAAATTCGTGTTCGCCGAATTTTCGGAGGAGTTCCTTGCTACATTCAAAGCATCTGATATCATGAGAGGTGTTCCGATTCCTTTAAGAAAACAGGATATCAAAGAGTTCAATGGAGGTGAAGGTCTTTCGATGCTCCATATTGCTGAGAATATGGCATGGGTAATAGGCTGCGATCCTCATTTCAAGTATACACAAAGCTATGTTGACTGCATGGACAGACTCTATGGCAAAAAAATCTGTGAAGGCCTTCTCAAAGAAGGCCGAGATGCAGCAGAACTTAAAGACTACGACAATGCCTGCATACATTTCAGAGCATCTCTTTGCATGCAGCCGGATTATCTGCATGCGATGTATTCATATGCGAGAGTATGCAGAGTAATGTATACCAGCAGCAAAAACAAAGAATATGTAGGCAGAATGAAAGCTGAATCCCTTGATTTCTTTGAATTTATGGTAGCAGTGCATCCAAGACATGCACAGTCATACTATTATCTTGGATATGCATATCTCAATATGGGTCAGTATATTAAGGCAAGGCTTGTATGGAGTGACTTCCTAAGATTCAGCAAAAACAACAAAGACAAAAAAGAAATACACAAAAGAATTGAGCAGATTGCAAAACCTGTATACATAGAAGAAGGCTGCAATGACGTTATGGCAGGCAGATTTGAAGACGGAATTAAGAAACTGGAAACATTTCTTGATGATGACTACAAGAAATGGTGGCCGCTCCACTACTATCTGGGAGTAGCATACGAAAGATGCGGCAGGACAGAAGATGCAATAGAAAGATTCAAACAGGTTCTTAAAATGAACGGAAGCCATCTCGAAACCATGGAAGAGCTCTATGCTATATATTCGTCGATTGGAGATGAAGCCGGAGCTAATAAGTACCGCAAAAAAATGGCCATCATCAGAAAACAGCTTGAAGAAGAAGCTGAAGCTGTCGCCAAAGATGCCGAAAGAGAAAGCACTGCTTCCGGTATTGCAGAGTCTGATGCTCTTGATAGAGAGTACGAAAAAACTCCTGTTGAAAAAATCATCGAGAAAGGCAACGAGGCACAGTCAAAGCTCGATGCTATCAAAAAAGAAAGAGCGGAGGCTATGGACAGCGAGCTGGCAGAGGCAATGAAGAAGAGAAAACAGGAGGTTGCCAAGGGAGCAAGACCGACCAAGAGACTAAAAAAATAATAATGTTTTCATGTATGAACGGTCGAGGCGAAAGCTTTGACCGTTCATTTTGGTAGTGTAAATTTACATCCTGAAGCATACGCTAAAAAAAATACAAAAAAGGTATTGACAAAAGGGTGGTGGTTTGGTAAGCTAATATA
>CAVAON010000026.1:0-10836 GCA_963590215.1 Anaerovoracaceae bacterium
CTTAGCCCTTTGGAACTGTTTGCGGCATATATTAAATATGCTGCAGATGAGGACAGAGCAGAATATGCATCAGAACTCCTTGAGCAAGGCGAGGAAATTTTAGATATGGCAGAGAATATATTCAGAGATGTTACCCTTGATGAGAGGGCGTGGATTGATAAGAGGTCAAGAGAGCTGGCAGAGCATACACGAGCCAGTGAACTTTACTATGCCAGAGAGGAAGGTCTTGAACAAGGTAAAGCTGAGGGCGAGGATATAAAGGATGATAATAAACCAGTGGAGTAAATTTCAAGATATACGGGACTTTCTGTAGAGGAAATATCTAAACTGGTGTAAAGTCTGTAGCTACTTCTGTGGATAGATAAAAAGGATAAGATACAAAAGCGTGCAAGAGAATACGCTTTCTATTTTTAAGTACACAAAAAAATGGAGTTGGTTTGGATAGCCAAATACTGCTATTAAAACTATAAAAAAACATTCAAAAACCCTTTGACTTTTGAATGATATTTTGCTACAATATTTGAGTATGCAAGCCGCACGGAACAGGTTTCAAAAGCTTAGGCTACCTTAACACGGCGAGACTGGATAGAGGAGGTAACAATATGTATGCAGTAATTAAGACTGGCGGTAAGCAGTATAGAGTGCAGGAAGGTGATGTTATCACTATTGAGAAACTCAATGCTAACGTTGGTGACAAAGTTGAATTTGATGAGGTTTTAGTACTTGGTGAAGGTGCTGATATCAAGGTAGGGACTCCTTTCCTTGATGGAGTTAAGGTTTTCGGTACAGTAACAGAAAACGGCAAAGGCAAAAAAGTTATAATCTTCAAGTACAAGAGCAAAAAAGACTACAGAAAAAAACAGGGACACAGACAGCCATATACTATGGTTGAGATTACAGGCCTTGGTGAAGACAAGCCTGCAAAAGCAGCCCCAGTAGCTGATGCAGCTCCAGAAGCAAAAGAACCTGCAGATGAAGCTAAAAAATCCGCAAAATCATTAAAATCAATGAAAAAAGCAGAGCTGATTGAGTTTGCCAAAGAAAACGGCATAGAACTTGACGAAAAAGCAACAAACGCTGTTATGATTGAAACAATCGAAGCAGCACTTAAATAGATATAGAGCAAGGAGGTATATCCATGGCAAGTAAAAAAGGTGTAGGAAGTTCCAAGAATGGTAGAGACAGTGAATCCAAACGTTTGGGAGTTAAAACAGGCGACGGTCAGTATGTAACTGCAGGCAGCATCCTGGTAAGACAGAGAGGAACTAAGTTCCATCCTGGCAACAATGTAGGTAAAGGCGGAGATGACACTTTATTCGCAATGATCGATGGAGCTGTTAAGTTCGAAAGATACGACAAAACAAGAAAAAAAGTAAGTGTATATCCAAAAGAAGCTTAATAAGCTGTTTAACCCCTGTCGTTTGTGATGGGGGTTTTTTAACATCCTGAGCAAGGAGGAATCATGTTTGTAGACAGAGCAAAAATATATATTAAATCGGGTAAAGGCGGAGATGGCTGTGTATCATTCAGAAGAGAGCCTTTTGTTCCAGAAGGAGGACCTGACGGCGGAGATGGTGGCAGAGGCGGAGATGTCATATTTCAGGCTGATTTGAGTCTCAGAACTCTTATGGACTTCAGATTCAAAAGAAAATACGAAGCCGAAAACGGACAGAACGGCATGAAAAAAAAGAGATATGGCAAAGCCGGTGAAAATCTTGTAATTAAGGTTCCTGTAGGGACTATGGTTATTGATGAGGAAACAGGAATGCTTATGGCAGACCTTGTCGAAAACGGACAGTCTTTTGTTGCAGCCAAAGGCGGTAAAGGCGGCAAAGGCAATGTGCATTATACAACAAGCACAAGGCAGGCGCCAAATTTTGCAGAAGCAGGTGGAATTGCAAAAGAAAGAAATGTAATACTTGAAATGAAACTTATAGCCGATGTCGGACTTGTAGGCTTTCCTAACGTTGGTAAGTCTACAATACTTTCTGTAAGCACAAGTGCCAAACCTAAGATTGCAAATTATCACTTTACGACCATCGACCCCAATTTAGGTATAGTTCAGCTTTCAAACACCAGCTTTTGCATGGCTGACATAGCGGGCATTATTGAGGGAGCATCAAAAGGACTTGGTTTAGGCTTTAAATTTCTGAAGCATATTGAGAGAACCAAGGTTCTGATTCATGTTGTAGATGTATCTGGCTGTGAGGGCAGAGATCCTATAGAAGACTTCGACAAAATAAATGAGGAATTAAGATCATATGATGAGAGACTTCTCAAGAAACCTCAGATTGTTGCAGCCAACAAAACAGACCTTATTTCAGAAGATGACCCTGCATATATCAAATTCAAAGAATATGTAGAAAACAAGGGATACAAAGTATTTCCAGTATCTGCACCTATCAATATGGGGATCAGAGAGCTTCTTGCAGAAGCCGCAAAGCTTCTTGCAGAAGTTGAATTAAGCGGTGAACTTGAGCCTATAGAATATGAGATGTTTGACTTTGAAAAAGAAAACAATGACCCAGAATACAGAAAACTCAAAGGCTACTATGACGAAAAGGACAGAGTTTATGTACTTGAAGGCAAACAGCTTGAAAAAATATTCAATTCCACAAACTTTGAAGATTTCGGTTCTCTCAGATATCTGTACAGATATATCGAGAAGCAGGGAGGAATGGATATTCTTATGGAGCTTGGGCTTGAAGAAGGAGACACTGTCAGGATAAAAGACTTTGAATTTGAGTACTTTGAGGATTAGAAAACAACTTTAATAAGGTATTACTTAAAGCTGATTTGTTGATAAACAATAAATCAGCATATATTTTTTTATTAAATTTAACAAAAAGCATTGACAGGAAAAAAAGCAGATGATATAATCAATGCATAGAAAAACGAAAGGAACAAACTTGAAATGATGAATTTTGCTATTACATCAGCATATTTAAAAAAACAGGTAAAACGATAGTACGTCTGCTTATGAATATTTTTCATGGGGAGACGATATTGGTTTTCCTGTGAGATGAATGTAAAGCAAATTGTTTTATAACCGTCACGGGAAATACCGAGGCGGTATTTTATTTTGTTAAAAAACTTAACATGGAGGTAATAGATATGATAAGAGTAGGAATTATCGGGTATGGCAATCTTGGCAGAGGAGTCGAATGTGCAGTAAACAAGGCTTCAGATATGGAGCTTATGGCTGTATTCACGAGGAGAGACCCTTCAGGTGTCAGTATAATTTCCAAAGATGTAGAGGTTGTTTCAACTGACAAAGTGACAGAATGGGTTGATAAAATTGACGTTATGGTATTATGCGGAGGCAGTGCAACAGACCTTGAAGCTCAGACACCTCATTTTGCAGAGTACTTCAATGTAGTTGACAGCTTTGACACACATCCAAAGATTTTAAAGCACTATAATGATGTAAATGAAGTTGCCACCAAAAATAATACAACAGCTGTAATTTCAGCAGGATGGGATCCGGGAATGTTCTCATTAAACAGAGTTTATGCAGATGCAGTTCTTCCTTGCGGTAATACATATACATTCTGGGGCAGAGGAGTATCACAGGGACACTCAGATGCAGTAAGAAGAATTGAAGGAGTTCTTGATGCAAGACAGTATACTATTCCGGTTGAAGCTGCACTTGATGCAGTAAGAAACGGCGAAAATCCTGAATTTACAACAAGACAAAAGCATACAAGATATTGTTACGTAGTTGCAGCAGACGGATATGACAAAGAAGAAATCAGGCAAAAAATCGTAACAATGCCGGATTATTTTGCAGATTATGATACTACAGTGGAATTCATCACAGCAGAAGAAATGAAAAAAAATCACAGTGGCCTTGCACATGGAGGATTCGTTATCCACAGCGGAAGCACAGGGCCTGAAGATGAAAACACTAACATCATTGAATACAGATTAAAGTTAGATTCAAACCCTGAATTTACAGGCTCTGTACTTACTGCAGTAGCAAGGGCCGTATACAGAATGAACAGCGAAGGGCAGACAGGATGCAAGACCATGCTTGATATACCGCCTGCATATCTTTCAACTAAAACAAGAGAAGAATTTTTAAGAAACATGTTATAGGAGAAGAAATCACAAATGAAAACAACAGGCAAAATAGCAGGAGTAAATATCAGTGATATAGTTACAAAGGTAGGAACACCGGCAATAATATATGATGAAGATATGATGAGAAATCAGATGCAGACATATACGGGCAATTTCAGATCTGAAATGTTTGACACAAAGCTCATATATGCATCCAAAGCATTCATGTGCAATGCAATGGCAAAGATTATAAATGAAGAAGGAATGTATGCTGATGTAGTAAGCGGCGGTGAAATGCATTGCGTCGTAAAAGCAGGGCTTGACCCTTCAAGAATATATTTTCATGGAAACAACAAATCAGCACTTGAAATATCAGAAGCATTTGAATATGGTATTGGTCAGATAGTTGCAGACAATATATCAGAAATAGAAGATCTCATAACTGCATCCGAAAAAGCCAAAAGAACAATGAGGATACTTCTCAGAATCAACCCTGGCATTGAGGCTCATACTCATGAATATATTACAACAGCAAGAAAAGACAGTAAATTTGGCATTTCTATAGATGACAAAGAGATGGTCAGACGCATATGCGAAAAAGTCAGCAAATCTAACTATCTTGAATTTGCAGGGTTCCATGCACATATAGGTTCTCAGATATTCAGCAGAGAAGCCTTTATATCTGAAATAGATACTATGATGGAATATGCTGCATATATGCGTGATGAATACGGCATCAATATAGATGAGCTTGACTTTGGAGGCGGATTTGCTGTAACTTATACACAAGAAGACGAGCCTATTCCTGTAAATGAGGTATGCAGCCTCATAATTGATGAATGTGAAAAGAAGGTGATACAGCATAAGCTGAGTCTCAAAGCAATAAGTATCGAGCCAGGGCGAAGCATCGTAGGAGAAGCAGGATACAGCGTATATAAGGCGGGATACAGCAAAACAGCTGAAGATAAAAATTACATATTTGTTGATGGCGGTATGGCAGATAATATCAGACCAGCACTATACGGCGCAGAGTATAGCTGTGAAAATATATCCAAACCGGATGCTCCTATAGCAGGCAGCTTTGTTATAGCAGGCAAATGCTGTGAATCAGGAGATATCCTTATTAAAGACGCAAAGCTTCCAGAGACTGATGCAGGCGATCTGATAGTAATTAATACTACGGGAGCATACGGGTACAGTATGGCATCCAATTACAACAGACTTGGAAGACCGCCGGTTGTGTTTGTATCACAGGGCAGAGCAAGATGTGTAATCAGGCGTGAAGAATATGCCGATATGGAATCCTTAGAAACAAATGATCAGTTAATATAATTTTTAAAAAGAGAGGAAGAAAACATGAAGAGAATAACAGGATCAATAGTAGCACTTATAACTCCATTCACAGAGGATAACAAGGTTAATTACGAAAAACTCGGAGAACTTTTAGACTGGCATATCGCAAACGATACAGATGCGATTCTGATACTTGGTACAACAAGCGAATCTCCTACAATGTCCCATGAAGAAGACCTTGAAATATGCAGATTTTCAGTAGAACGTGTAGCAGGCAGAGTTCCTGTTATTGCAAGCAGTGGTTCAAACTCAACACAGACAGTAATTGAAAAAAGCCTTGACTTGCAAAATGCAGGCGCAGATGCTGTAATGAACATAGCCCCTTATTACAATAAAGCCAACAAAAAAGGAATGTATCATCATTTTGCAGATGTTGCAGATGCTATTGATATCCCGCTTATCATATATAATGTTCCGGGAAGAACAGGCTGTAGCGTTCCTGCAGATGTGGTAGGAGAGCTTTCAAAGCATGAAAGAATTATAGGTATTAAAGAAGCCAGCGGTGATTTATCATATGTTGCAAAGATTGCAAAATATGCTAATGAAAACTTTGCAATCTACAGTGGTAATGATGATGTAATACTTCCTGTATTGTCATTTGGAGGCTCCGGAGTAATATCGGTTCTCGCCAACGTAATGCCAAAAGAAACCCATGATATGGTTATGTCATACCTGAATGGAGATACAAAAGGAGCACTCGCAGAGCAGCTAAGACTTATGAACCTCATTAACAATCTGTTTATAGAAGTAAATCCTATACCTGTAAAAGAAGCAATGAATCTTATGGGTATGAACGTAGGCGGATTCAGACTTCCGCTGTGTGAAATGGAAGACGAACACAGAGAAATCCTGAGAGAAGCCATGGCAAAGGTAGGGCTTGTTTAATGATTAATATAACTTTATTCGGATATGGTGGTATGGGTAAAGCCATAGAAGCCGCAGCAGATGCCAGAACCGATATGGAAATAAGCAGAGTGTTTGATTTTGATGGAGCAGATATATGCTGCATCAAAGGCGAAGAAAATCTGCTGTCAAATGAGGCTGTAATAGATTTTTCACATTACGCAATGCATGATGAGGCTCTCAATTATGCTCTTCAAAAAAAAGCTCCTATAGTTGTTGGAACGACTGGACTTTCAGAGAGTCAGATCCAGAATATGCGAAATGCTGCAAAGCATATACCTGTGCTTTACAGCACCAACTATTCCTATGGAATACTGATTATGAATCATCTGATCAGAGAAGCAAACAGATATCTTGCTGAATGGGATGTAGAGCTTGTTGAAACACATCATAATCAAAAAAAAGATGCACCAAGTGGCACAGCAAAGACAATGCTTTCTATTCTCAACGAAACCGGCTCTAAATCAGAAGTATACGGAAGGCAGGGGATTACAGGAGTAAGAGATAAAAAAGAAATTGGTGTTCATGCACTTAGAGGTGGCACTGTTGCAGGTACACATACTGTATCTTTCTTTGGAACCGATGAAACAATCGAGATAACTCACAGAGCCACAAGCAGAAAAATATTCGCAGAAGGTGCCTGCATAGCTTTAGCAAGGCTATATAGCAGAGAACCGGGTTTCTATAACTTAGAGGAAATTCTGCTTTAGCAATTCAATTCTGACCGCATAAGCAACAAAACTTATGCGGTTTTTTGTGTCAAAAAACTGTAACTGACGGTATATATATGCTATACTTGAATAAGTATTTTCAAAAATTAAGTAAGAGGCATTAAAGGTTATGAAAAAACGTTTATCAAGAGAAAAAGGACTCAAATTATTAAAAGAATACGGTACGCCTGAGCATGTTATAAGGCACTGCATAGCAGTCGCAGATACTGCTGTAGCTATAGGCAATGCACTTAACGAAGCAGGATATAGGCTTGATATAGATTTAATCCAGGGAGCTGCCATTATACATGATATAGCAAGAGTACATGACAAACACTGGGACGTAGGAGCTGATATAGCACGTAACCTGGGATTTAATGATGAGGCTGATATTATCAAAGTGCATATGTTTTATCCCGAGTTTTCGCAGGTAGCAAAAGCTAATGAAACTGATATGGTATGTTTGGGCGACAGACTTGTTAAAGAAGATCAATATGTGGGGCTTGATGAACGAATAGATTATGTTATAACCAAAGCGCGTAAAAAAGGTGCGGGAGAAGATGTAATAAACAACATTCTCATTAAGAAACAGGAGGCTGCACAATTTATAAAAGATATAGAGACAGTAACAGGCAAAACTATGGATGATATAGTCAAAGGAAAGGAAATATAAATGGAATTAAATACAGAGCTTGAAAAGCTTCTAAAAAAAGTAGAAAAACCGGCAAGATATATAGGAGAAGAAATCAATTCTGTTAAAAAAGAAAATGCTGATGTAAGATTCGGATTTGCATTTCCTGATACTTATGAAATAGGGATGTCATATCTTGGTTTGCAGCTTTTATATAATATTCTAAACAAAGAAGAAAACATTGCATGTGAGAGAGTATTCTGCCCTGCACCTGATATGGAAGCTCTGATGAGGCAGGCTGATATACCCCTTTATACACTTGAAACTAAAACACCGCTTAATGAGCTTGATATACTGGGATTCACTTTGCAATATGAAATGTCATATACCAACATATTGAACATATTGAATATGGGTAAAATCCCGATTCTCGCAAAGGATAGATCAGAAGGAGAACCGCTTATTATCTGTGGAGGACCATGTGCATATAATCCTGAACCTCTTGCTGATTTTGTAGACGTATTTCTTATAGGTGATGGAGAAGAACAACTGCCGCAATTTGTAAACCTGTGGCATGAATGCCGCAAAGCCGGGCTTGACAAAAAGGACTTTTTTGAAAAAGCAGTTTCAATTGATGGTGTATATATACCGACCTTCTATGATGTTTCATACAATGAAGACGGAACAGTCAGAGCATATACTCCAAACAATGTAAATGCTCCAAAGAAGGTCAAAAGAGCAATAGTAAAAGATCTTGAAAGTGTTGATTTTCCAGTAAACAATATAATTCCATATATAGAAACTGTGCATGACAGGGCAGTTGTTGAAACATTCAGAGGATGCACCAGAGGATGCAGATTCTGTCAGGCCGGTATGATATACAGACCGGTAAGAGAAAGAAGCAAAGATAAAATTATCGATATAGCCAGACAGCAGCTTAAAAATACAGGACACGATGAACTGTCACTGCTTTCACTTTCAACAAGCGATTACAGCTGCTTTGAGCCACTTGCTATTGAGCTTATGGAATATTGTAAAGAAAACAATGTATCATTATCGCTTCCTTCACTTCGATTGGATTCTTTTTCCTTTGATGTACTTGAGCAAATCCAGGGATACAAAAAAAGCGGGCTCACATTTGCACCGGAGGCCGGTACACAGAGACTGCGTGATGTCATAAATAAAGGAATCACCGAAAAAGATCTTTATTCGTCAGTAGGGCAGGCTTTTGAGCTTGGATGGAACGTTATAAAACTGTATTTCATGGTGGGTCATCCTACAGAAACATTTGAAGATATTGATGGCATAGTTCAGATTGCACACAATATAATTGATATGAATTACAAAATCAAAGGCCCTAAAGGTGGTAGAGTTAAGATTACTGTAAGTGCGTCAAATTTTGTGCCAAAACCATGGACGCCTTTCCAGTGGGAGCCGCAAAACAGCGAAGCAGAATTTGTCGAAAAGCATAATTATCTGATGGCAAGACTTAATCCAATCAAAGGAGTCACATTCAATTATCATGACACCGAAACAAGCATATTGGAGTGCGTTTTTGCAAGAGGCGACAGGAAAGTAGGCAAGCTGTTACTTGAAGCATATAATCTGGGATGCAGATTTGACGGTTGGAGCGAACATTTTAAGGCTGATTTATGGGAAAAAGCATTTGAAAACACAGGTATAGACAAGGATTTTTATACAATCAGAAAACGAGAATATGATGAAGTTTTTCCATGGGATATAATTGACTGCGGCATTACTAAATCATTCCTTGCAAAAGAAAGCATGAAAGCGCTTGAAGGCGAGCTCACACCTGACTGCAGAATTAAATGCAACGGATGTGGCATGAATGCCTATACTGATTGCATGCCGGAGGTGATGTAATGAACAGATTTGCAATTAAATTCAATAAAGGCGGATATATTAAATACACATCACATCTTGATATGCTCAGGCTTTTCAAACGTGCATTTAAGCGTTGCGATATAAAGCTTAAATACTCGCAAGGATTTAATCCCCATCCTAAAATGAGCTTTGCACAGCCGCTTTCTCTTGGATATGAAAGTATGGGAGAAATTCTTGAAATTGAAACACAAGGATCATATGATGCTGCGGACATCAAATCAAGACTTAGTGATATTATGCCTGAAGGGATAGAAATAACAGATGTTATCAGACTTCCTGAACAAGGTAAAAGCCTTGCTGCAGCATGTGTTGAGGCAGAATATCTGATTGCAATCCCTGTCGATGAGAGTTTCAAAGGAAGAGAAACAGAACTTGTTTCAGGATATTTGGGTCAGCCGGTTATTCTAGCTCAAAAAAGACAGAAAAAATCAAAAGAGCTCAAAGAAATAGATATAAAAAGAATGATAAAATCCCTTAATATTATATCTGTTGACAATAACTATATTATGACACTTGTTGCCGACTCGGGCAGCAGCTCTAATTTAAGCCCTGAACTGGTAATCGCATCATTTATGAAATTTGCTGAGATTAAATGTGACAGGAGTGATGTTGAAGTTATGAGGAAAAGACTGTTTTTCAAAGGATATAATATTTAGGATTTTAAGAGGTTATAATGAAAAGGTTTCCGGAAACAGTAGTAAAATTAAGAATATATATACTATCATTTGTTTTAATTGTGGCAGCCATTTCTGTTTTTCTCATGGGGAAAGTAGGAGTAAACTACGACAATGCATCATATCTTGACAAGAGCACACAGACTGCCATTGCTCTTGATATTATGGAAAAGGAATTTGGCCTCACAGGTAATATTCAAATGATGATACCTGATGTTTCTGCAAATGAGGCAGAGGATATTGCTGAGGATATCGACAATATGGACAATGTGCTGAATGCTGAATTTGATGCTGATGATGAGAACTATTACAAAAACAGCAATGCACTGTTTGTTATAACAACAGACGGAGATGATTACTCCAGCCAGCTTGATACTTTAGTAGAACAGCTTAAAGACAAATATTCGGATCAGGGTGCACATTTTGCAGGCAGTGGATATGAGAAAAAATCACTCGAAGA
The DNA here is from genome assembly GCA_963590215.1 of Anaerovoracaceae bacterium. GTDB lineage: Bacteria > Bacillota > Clostridia > Peptostreptococcales > Anaerovoracaceae > UMGS973. The sequence continues at coordinate 10,699 of CAVAON010000026.1, forward strand.
AAAAATCACAACACAAGTGCCAATTATGCTTGCAATCAGCATAGCTATAGTACTTATCATATTAATGCTTACTGCAACATCCTGGCTTGAGCCTGTAATGTTCTTACTGGTAGCCGGAATAGGTATAGTTATAAACAG
>CAVAON010000026.1:10846-23330 GCA_963590215.1 Anaerovoracaceae bacterium
CTTGGGGATATTTCGTATATAACCAACTCTGTTGCAGCTATACTTCAGCTTGCATTGTCGATGGATTACTCTATAATTCTGCTCAATACATATCACAAAAAACAATTTGATATATCCGATAACAAAACAGCGATGAGCATGGCCCTCACAGAGTGTCTTAATCCTGTAAGCTGCAGTGCACTTACTACAATCGCGGGACTTTTTGCTCTCATATTCATGAATTTCAAAATAGGTTTTGACATAGGTATTGTTCTCATGAAAGGTATTGTAATATCTGCAATACTGGTATTTACAATGCTTCCGGGAGTAATCATATTATGTGACGGGATACTCAAAAAAACAAAGAAAAAGCCTATCTCGCTCAGAAGCAATATGTTGGCAGGCATTGCAATGAAAAAATCAATCCCGGTTACAGCAATAGCTGTTGCTCTGGTGATTGCAGGATGTATTACAAGCTCGGGCAATTCCTATGAGTTCTCGGCAAATGAAGCGGCTGCAGATACGCAGCAGGTTGAAAAAACCTTTGGAATTACAAATCAAATAGCTGTCACATACAAAACAACTGATGAAAAAGAAAGTATTGCAAAACAAAATCAGCTCATATCATTTCTTGAAAGCAAAGGGGTGCTAAAAGATTATACGTCTTATGAAAACACCGTGCTCGAAGAATACCACATAAAAGATGTGTCAGACAAATTTGATATATCGACCAAAGAAGCAACACAGCTTTTTACAATGTATCAGCTCTATAATAACGAGATAAAGGTTGAAATGGATCTTTCGGAATTCATATCTTATGCAAAAAAACTTGTACATTCAGATAGTGATGCAAAAAAATACATAGATAGTGATACTTCAGAAACAATTGATGAAATAAACGATATATATAAACTCATGAGCAGCAGCAATACAGCCGGAGAGTTTTATAGTATTCTAAGCAAATATGCTGATGTGAGCAAGAATGATATAACAAATATATATAGGCTCTATGCATTTGAAAACGGTTATGTCAAAAATGACAAGGTCAATTTCAGATCTATGCTTGACTATGTTATATCTGGCAAGCTAAGCAGCAATACGAAGCAGCTTCAAAAGCTTGCAGCTTCAATTGACAAAATAGAGAGCACGTTTAACCAGAAGCTTTCTCAAGAAGAAATAACCACACTGCTTACAAATCAGTATGGCGTGCAACAAATCCAGGCAGCATATATCGCATCGACAGCATGCCCCGAAGGCAAAAAAATCAAATATATAAACCTTATGGAGCATCTTGAAGTCATGGGACTTTTGAGCAATGAGCAAATCAGGCAGATAGCTGTATATGAACAGGTGCTTGATGATGCATCCAGATCATACCCATATAATGAATTTTCAGACTGTGCTGTAGACATATCGCATATGCTTACAGGCAAAAGGCCTGCAGGGATTTCAAATGATAAGGCAAAGCAGCTCTATATCAGTTACCTTGGACAAAACGGCAGAATGCCTGATATCGCTGTTAATGGCAATGCTATAACATCCTTTATGACTTCAAATGATTTGATTTTATCAATGTTAAGCTCCAGAAACAAAGAGCAGATTGATGATATGCAAACAGTTTATGATACTTTTTCTGAAGCAGGAAATTATACATACAAACAGGTGTACAGCAGGATTAACAAGCTTCAAAAAAACATAAAAAGCGATACATCTGCAAAAATAAGCCTTGAAAAGATTTCAGGCATATTCATAAAATATACAATAGCAAACAAACTGTATAGCAATGAGCCTGTAACAGCTGAAAACATGGTTAATTTCCTGTATGAGAATATGGATACAAATGAACTTCTAAGTGATAGGATAAGCACTCAGAAACGTACAGACATTAAAGACGCAAAGGATGATATAAGCAGGGCAAGGGATTTGTTCAGAGGAGATAGTTATTCAAGATACTTGATTAATGTGAATTTGCCTGTGGAAAGTCAGGAATCTTTTGAATTTACAAATCAGTTTAACAGCAAGCTCAAAGCTATATATGGAGACGAAGCATATGCTGCAGGTGAAATGATAACAACAAATGATCTCAAAGAATCATTTTCTCATGACCTGAAGCTGATTTCAATCTTTACAGTAATATCAATGCTGGTAATCGTATTTCTGACATTCAGATCACTTTCGATTCCTGTAATACTTGTGCTGGCGATTCAGGGCTCAATCTGGATTTCCATGAGCATGTCATATGTGACAGGCAGCAGCATATTCTTCATGAGCTATATTGTTGCAGTATGCATATTGATGGGAGCTACTATTGATTATGGCATACTGGTATCTTCATATTATCTTGAAGGCCGAAAAAGCATGGATAGAAAGGAAGCTATATCAAATGCCATCAGAATCGCGTTACCGTCAATTTTCACATCAGGCCTCATCCTCATAACTGCAGGGCTTGTGGTGCATTTTGTGTCATCGGAGGTGGCTATAAGTACGGTAGGGCTGTTGCTTGGAAGGGGCACTATTGTATCAGTATTGATGATATTGCTGGTATTGCCTTCACTGCTGGTGCTGATGGATAAGATTATAATGAAAACAACTTTAACAAGGAAATAAAAGCCTTTACAAATTTAGAAGGAACGGTCTGCATTCATACGATGCAGGCTGTTTTTTTATCCACAGATTTATCCACAGGTTTGAGGCTGTTGTTAGAAAAAAGGTAAAAAATTTCTGAAACAACGCATTTTTTACGTAAAAATTAAAAATAAAACAAACAATGCTAAAAAATAGCAAAAAGCTGTTGACGTATTATGCGGTGGGGGATATAATGTGTACACCAATTGATTGGGTGTGAAAGGTGCATAAAGAAAAATGTGTAAAATTAAACGAAAGGAAGTTGTTATGGATGAAAAAATTAATAAAGGAAAAATTATAATAAAAAAATATGGGCAAGAGCATAAGTTTGAAAATAACGCGCTGCTTCTGAGAAGAGGGGCTCCACTGCAGGGAGTCGGATTTGAAATAACAGCAGCAGAAGACATCAAAGACAGCTCTGACAATATTATTTATAAAAAAAATGACCTTGTCATGCATAGCCTGTACACAGATGAAAACGGTATGGTACAAACAAAAGAATTGGAATATGGAAAGTATAATATATACGAAACGACTATAGTAGACTGTTATAAATTGGATGAACGTTATGTAAAGCAGATTGAGCTTAAAGAAAAAGAAATCAAAGTAAATATTGACTCTGACCTTGTACTCAGCACACTTAAAGTGTGCAATAATACAGACTCTGCTATGGCTTTCAGTATATTCAATGACAAAAGGAACTTAGTATTGACCAGTATGGTAGAAGCCGGGTGCGCAATAAGCTATGATGAAATGATTCCTTTAGGAGTATATTACTACAAGGATATCAATAACAATATTGCAAAGATTGAAATCAAAGAAGATACTAATATGATATCAGTTGATGCCGGCAAAAAAACAGTCGAAGTAAAAAAGATTCCTAAAAATTCATGTAAAAACGAATTCGTATTATTCAAGGTGGATGATTTGGGTAAACCTCTGATGGGCGCAGTATTTGGTCTTATAGACCTATACGGTACTAAAGTTTGCTTTTCGTGCTCAGACAAAGATGGCCGGGTATTGTTCAAACATCTTAAAAAAGGTACGTATCTTGTGCGAGAAGTTGAAGCACCTGAAGGATATGCAGAGTCAGATATCAATATTATATTTTCTATCGATGAAGATTGGGTAAATCAAAGCAAAAGAATTGATTGTGGAGAGAAATTTGAAGATGTGTATATAGTTGTTGCAGACAAGCTGCATACAGACTGTGACAAAAGATATAATCCGGAACATCTTTGTGAGAGTGAGCCTGAAATCATATATGCAGTGGAAGAAATCACAAGCGTTGCAGGAATTGTATTTAATGCTGATACGAGATAGAAGGTGACAGCATGGAAAAATACTTTAACAAAGAGTTTCTGATGCAGCATAAGAAAAAAATAATACAGATTGGTGCAGCAGTGCTGATAATAATTGTTGCAATTGCAATTTATGCATCAGGCCACAGCGATAAAGATGAAGATATCGATGTTGCTGGAGCATCTACTGATACCAATGCTGCAGTACAGGCTGTGGAAGAAGAGCCAGAAGAAGTTATTGTTGATATATGCGGTGCTGTAAATGACAGTAAAGTTGTCACGCTTCCTGCAGGTGCCAGAGTTGAAGATGCGATAAAAGCTGCGGGAGGCATTACAGATGAGGCTGATCTTTCAGGCATCAATAGAGCTGCAATTCTTACAGATGGCGAGAAAATATATATACCTACCGCTGATGAAGTTGAACGAGGTATTGAGCTTCCCTCATCAGAGAATGTCACATCGTCTGATGGAACTATAAATATTAATGAAGCAACGGCAGAAGAGCTTGAAACCCTCAATGGTATCGGGCCTGTAACAGCTGAAAAAATAATTCAGTATCGAACTGAATACGGCAAATTTGAAAACAAAGAAGATTTAATGGAGGTGAACGGTATAGGAGAAAAAACATATGCACAAATCAAAGACAAAATTCGGGTATAAACAGAAAAAAATACGAAAACACTACCATTTTTATAACCTCGAATGATATATTTCATATTCAAAACAGCTTTTTGACAACAGGAAGCTGTTTTTTTCGGATTTACGCCACTCATTATAAAAGAACGACCACTTGATTAACGGGTGCGAACAATATGTTAATTTGTTAATTTGTTTGCTGTCATAAATGTAATTTATTTGTTGTGTTTTGCATGTGTATGTGATATAATGAACATATATTTCAGAAATGTGGTATTATGAATGAGATTAATGCACAGAGGAGTTAATGATGGAAAACAAAATCACCAAGGAGCTTGTAGACAGAATCAACTTCCTTGCCAAAAAGAGCAAGGCAGAAGGACTTACGAGCGAAGAGAAGGTCGAACAAAAACTGCTAAGAGAGCGTTATCTCAAGGCTTTTAGAGAAAATTTCAGAGCACAGCTTGAAAATATTGAGGTTGTGGATAGCGTCGATAAATCGAATTAATTACTGACAACTAACGCCATAAACAATTTTATAGTGTTTATGCAGATGTTTAATAAGTATTTTGCCAAAAAGGGTTTAAATCTCGCTGAAATTTGATATACTAAAAGGTAGCGTATAACATAGAAAAAGGAGTATTTATGAGAAACGTTTATTTAGATTATTCAGCAACAACACCGGTTAAAAAAGAAGTATTAGAAGAAATGCTGCCTTATTTCTCCGATATGTATGGAAATCCTTCCAGTTTATATACAATGGGTCTTGAATCAAAGGACGCCATAAACAAAGCAAGAGAACAGCTGGCAGCACTTATAGGGGCTTCGCCTGCCGAAATCACATTTACAGGTAGTGGTACAGAAGCTGACAACTGGGCTCTCAAAGGTATCGCAGAGGCTAAAGCATCGAAAGGAAATCATATAATCACATCAAGGATTGAACATCATGCAATTTTGCATTCATGCGAATGGCTCGAAAAGCATGGATTTGATGTAACATATATCGATGTTGACAGCGAAGGTGTTGTGGATATTGAGCAATTAAAAGCTTCTATCACAGATAAAACAATTTTAATCAGCATAATGCTTGTCAACAATGAAATAGGTACAATTCAGCCTATTAAAGAAATTGCTGCAATAGCGAAGGAACACGGTATTATAATGCATACAGATGCCGTACAGGGACTTGGTAATGTACCTATCGATGTCAAGGATTTAGGAGTGGATCTTATGTCAATGTCAGGACACAAAATATACGGTCCTAAAGGCATAGGAGCACTATATATCCGCAAAGGCATCAGAATACCAAGCTTTGTTCATGGTGGAGCACAGGAAAACAAAAAAAGAGCAGGCACTGAGAATCTGCCGGGTATAGTGGGCTTTGGAAAGGCAGCAGAGCTTGCAAATGAGACTTTGGATGAACATATCAAAAGAATAAGCAGCCTTAGAAACTACTTTATAGACGAAGTCAAAAAAAACATACCAAATGTCTTTGTAAACGGTAGCATGGAGCATAGACATCCAGGTAATGCGAATATCACATTTGAATATATAGAAGGCGAAGCAATGTTGCTTTACCTTGATGCCCAGGGCATAAGCGTATCGACCGGTTCAGCATGCTCATCAAAATCATTGGAACCTTCACATGTGCTATCAGCTCTTGGAGTACCGGTTGAAAAAATTCACGGTTCACTGAGATTCACGATTGGTGAATTTACTACAAAAGAAGATCTTGATTATGTAGTAGAAAAACTCACTGCAACAGTTTCAAGATTAAGAGAAATATCTTCAGTATCAGAAAAGAAAGGTTGGTAATAAATATGGGATTATATAACGATAAAGTAATGGATCACTTTATGAACCCTCATAATGTCGGAGAAATCGAAAATGCAGACGGAACAGGCACATATGGAAGCCCTGTATGCGGTGATATGATGCAGATTACACTCAAGATTGAGGATGATGTTATCAAGGATGCCAAATTTAAAACATTTGGTTGCGGTTCAGCAATTGCATCATCAAGCGTTGCAACTGATATGATTATAGGCAAGACAATAGACGAAGCACTTGCTATTACAAACAAACAGATTATAAACGAGCTTGGAGGACTTCCTGCAGTTAAAGTACACTGCTCAGTTCTGGCAGATCATGCAATCAAATCAGCAATTTACGATTATGCTCAAAAAAACAACAAGACATATGCCGGTCTGGAGGGATTTGATCCAGATGCAGATGATGACGATGAGCATGGATGCACGGCGGAAGAATAGAAATGAATTTTAATTTAGATAAGAAAAAAGTAGTTCTTGGTTTAAGCGGCGGGGTGGACAGTGCTATCGCCGCTTTATTATTAAAGAAGCAGGGATATGATGTTACAGGTCTTTACTTTGACATATCGAAGGACAATAAAGAGGGTATAGAAGCAGCCAGGAAGACTGCAAAAGAAGCAGGTATTGATTTTGTATACAAAAATGTCCATAAAAATTTTTACAGCGTGGTTGTTGACAATTTCTGCAATGAATATATCTCTGGAAGAACACCAAACCCTTGCATAATATGCAATCCCAACATCAAATTCAAAACACTTATAGACTACGCAGACAGTATAGGAGCATACTATATTGCAACAGGACATTATGGCTCTACATGTTATGATAAAACAACTGAATCATGGTATATCAAGAGAGGTAAAAATATAAAAAAAGATCAGACATATATGCTTTATAGACTGCCGCAGGAGACTATCGCAAGATTTCTGATGCCCCTTGAAAACCTTGAAACCAAAGACGAGACGCGAAAAATAGCTGATGATGCAGGTATGAGCAGTGCATACCAAAAAGACAGCCAGGAAATATGCTTCATACCTGATAACAGCACATATCTTGACCTGCTGAAAGACAGGGGATATAGAGCAACGTCAGGCAATTTCATCGACCTCGATGGTAATGTAATAGGGGCACATCAGGGCATTGTTAACTTTACAGTAGGACAGCGCAAGGGTCTTGGCATGACATTCGGAAAACCGATGTTTGTGCTCAAACTTGACAATAATAATAATACGGTAACTCTTGGAGATAACTGCGACCTTTTCAGCAATATTGTATATTCAAAAAACAATTTCTTCACTTCCACGGGGCTCGGCGCTTTACCGAAATGCTTTGATGGTATAGAAGTGGATGCTAAAATAAGATATGCCGCAAAACCTGCAAAAGCTGTAATAAGGCAGGTTGATGAGGATACGATAGAGTCCGTATTTACAGAACCTCAAAGAGCAGCAACTCCCGGACAGTCTATTGTATTTTATTATGGCGACATGGTAATTGGGGGAGGATTTATAGAATGATAAACCGGCGCGGCAAAGAAAAATACCGCGCTGTAAATTTTCAGAACATAATAATCGCTCTAACTGGACATTTGGGAGCACAGTATCCGCAGGTCAGGCAAATGCTGTGGTCAACCTCTGCAAGCCCATCTGAGTTTCTGAATATGGCATGATTTGGACACCGTTTGATACAGGCGCCGCATCCTTCACAGTCACCCTGATCTATTCTTATTTTCTTTTGTGAAACATCAGGTTGGAAATCCGGATCCATAACGCCATCTATATAATCGCAAATCTGATCAATCTCATGTTTTTTGCCAAAACCTATCATCATTGAATCAACTCCAGGCAGATTTTTAACATAGTCAAGTGCATGCTGATATGTACCTGTTAAATTTCCTCCTCCAAAGACTTTCATTGCAAAAATTCCTTTGCCTTTTTCAGAAGATGATTTAATAGCTTCTGCCATGTCTTCTTTTGTGCCGGGACCGTCGCCGCATCTGATGCCAAGGCTCATGTAATTAATCAAAGGAAACAGTATGTCACATTCGGGAATATCTGCAGCCTTGTGAGCCACATCTGTATGATGAGTGGATATGCCGATTGCCTTGACAATACCTTTTGCCTTATAGTCGTTAAGACACTCCCATGCACCTGCTCTCAACTCCAGATCCGGATCGTTTCTGACTTCGTGCATCAGGAATATATCTATAACGTCCCTATCGAGTTCTTTACGGGCTTCTTCTATTGCAAAAGCCATGTCTTTGTAAGTATAGTCAAGGCATTTTGAGGCGATTACAGGATTGAAGCTACCACCTTTGAGAGCCTCGCGTATATATGGATATGTCTGATAATATTGAGCCGTATCCAAAAAATTGATTCCTTTTTCAAAAGCATACCTGAGCACTTCAGCTCCTTCTTCAATGGATAAATCAAGTTGTGAACCGCCCATGGTAAGAACACCAAAACCTATCTGGCTTACTTTGATTCCTGTGTTGCCTAATTCGCTGTATTTCATAAGAACATCGCTCCTTTCAGTCTCAAAATTATATCATAAAAACTAATGACTTTACAGTTTTCTTGTGGTAAAATATATGAGTTATTAAGCAAATTTTACGGGGGACGGTAATGGAAAAACTAGGTTTAAATGAAATCAGAGAATTATTCCAGAATTTTTATATAAGCAAAGGACATTATAAGAGGCAGAGCTTTTCACTTATTCCCGAAAACGACAAAAGCCTCCTCATAATCAATTCAGGCATGGCGCCTCTCAAGCCATATTTTGCAGGCCTTGAAACACCACCAAGCAAAAGAATGACAACATGTCAGAAATGCATCAGAACAGGCGATATAGATAACGTGGGTCATACATCAAGACATGGTACATTCTTTGAAATGCTGGGCAGCTTTTCATTCGGCGACTACTTCAAAAAAGAATCACTTACATGGGGCTGGGAATTCATAACTGAAGTTCTCAAAATGCCCGCTGACAAGATATGGGCAACAGTTTATGAGGATGACGAACAGGCAGTTGAGATATGGAAAAGTATAGGTATGCCTGCCGAAAGAATAGTCAGATTGGGAAAGGATGATAATTTCTGGGAAATCGGCACAGGCCCATGCGGACCATGCTCCGAAATCTATTATGACAGAGGCGAAGAATACGGCTGTGGCAGCCCCGACTGCAAACCGGGATGTGAATGTGACAGATACATTGAATTCTGGAACCATGTATTTACCCAGTTCTCCAAAGATGACGAAGGCAATTACAGCGATCTTGCACATCCAAACATTGATACAGGCATGGGACTCGAAAGACTTGCATGTATCATGCAAGATGTAGATTCAATTTTTGATATAGATACAATCAAATACATACTTGATGGCGTTGTAGATAAATCAGGTGTTGAATACGGCAGCGGAGCAAAAGATACAGACGTAAGCATCAGAATCATAACTGACCATATCAGATCCCTGACATTTATGATTGCTGACGGCATCATGCCAAGTAACGAGGGCAGGGGATATGTGCTGAGAAGGTTGCTCAGGAGAGCAGCAAGACATGGCAGAATACTGGGAATTACAGGATCTTTCCTGCCGGAGCTTGCGGAAAGAGTAATAAAGGTTTCAGGCAAGGCATATCCTGAACTTGAAGAAAAATCAGACTATATCAAAAAAATACTGTCCATAGAAGAAGAAAAATTCAATGCAACAATAGATCAGGGAACAGCCATTCTTGATGAGTATATGCAGGAAATGAAGTCAGCAGGCGCAGACAAGCTTGAAGGCGAAAAAGCCTTCAAACTGTATGATACATACGGTTTCCCTATAGAACTCACAAAAGAAATCCTTGAAGAGCAGGGGTATACAACCGATATCGATGAATTTGAAAGCTATATGCAAAAACAAAAAGAAACTGCAAGAGCTGCCATTAAAGATAAAGATAGTATTGGTTGGAAAGAGGCAGGCATAGAGCTTGACTTTGACAAGACGATATTCACAGGATATGAGTTCAAAGAAGGAACAGCTAAAGTGCTTGCCATACTCAAAGACAATGCACAGATTGATGAAGCAGATGCCACATTAGGTGAAGTGTCTGTCATACTTGATAGTACACCATTTTATGCCGAAAGTGGCGGACAGGTTGCAGATACAGGTATAATCAGCACAAAGAGCATGGAAGCTTGTGTGATAGATGTTCAAAAAATAAATGGGATATTTGTACACAAAGTTACTGTAAAAGAAGGAACACTCAAAACAGGCGAAGATGTCACAACAGCTGTTGATCTTGCAATAAGAAATAATATTGCAAGAAATCATACAGCAACTCATCTTCTTCACAAGGCTCTCAGAGAGGTTTTAGGCAACCATGTAAATCAGGCCGGTTCCAAAGTTACAAAAGAAAACCTCAGATTTGACTTTAGCCATTATGAGGCTGTAAGCAAAGATGATCTTGATAGAGTTGAAGTAATTGTAAATGCTAAAATTAACGAATTTACGAAGGTTGAAACAGAAATCAAATCAGCAGAGGAAGCTATTGCGGACGGAGCTACTGCACTGTTTGGCGAGAAATATGGTGATACGGTAAGAGTAGTCAAGATAGGCGATTTCAGCAAGGAGCTATGCGGCGGTACTCATGTTTCTGATATAGGCGAAATAGGTGCATTTAAGATTATAAGCGAGAGTGGTGTTGCTGCTGGAGTAAGAAGAATAGAGGCGGTAACAGGTCAAGGCATTTATGATAGATATAATCAGAATATGACTGTACTTAACGAGGCTGCTGATGTTCTCAAAACAAATCCTGCAGGAGTAGCCGAAAAAGCTATAGCGCTTACTGAGGAAATAAAGAGCCTGAAAAAGGAAATGGAAGAGCTCAAAAAACAGGCAATGGGTGACCAGATGGGCGATATTCTGGCAGAAGCCAAGGAAATAAACGGTGTTAAGCTGATTACAAAGCAGTTTGATGACCTGAATATAAATGATCTCCGAACTCTGTCAGATGACATCAAAGCATCAAATAAATCAGTTATAATGGTATTTGCTGCAATAAATGGTGGCAAAGTAACATTTATGGTTTCAATTACTGATGATTTACTCGACAGATACCATGCAGGAAATATGATTAAAAAGATTGCTGCAGCAGCAGGAGGAGGCGGCGGCGGCAAGGCTGATATGGCTCAAGCAGGTGCCAAAGATCCAAGCAAGGTTGTAGATGCGTTTAAGACAGCAGAAACCTTAATCTAAGTAATTTTACTTATTGTTTATTTCTTCCGAAACAAGTATAATATATATGTATAGGAGGTGCATCAATGGATAAGAGAAATACTATCATGTACAATGCTGACAAACTTGAAAAAAAGTCAACAGTAGAAATACTGTCAGATGTTTATAACGCGCTTGATGAGAGAGGATATAATGCTATTGATCAGATGGTGGGATATATCCTGTCTGGAGATCCTTCGTATATTACAAGCCATAATAATGCTCGAAATATTATATGTAAATTGGAAAGAGATGATATTGTCGAAGAAATGCTTAAAGCATTTTTGCACAAATAAGCAACATATTAAAACGGTATTCGGTCAATCGGCCTGATGCCGTTTCTTTTGTACTTAAAATAGAATGAGGCGTTTATGAAAAAAATAGGTTTAGATGTAGGAGATAAGACAATAGGCGTTGCTATAAGCGATGCTTTGAATATAACGGCACAGGGAATAACTACTATTGAAAGAGTAGGGATTAGAAAAGACGCGGGCAAGGTAATGGATTACATCAAAGAATACGACTGTGATACTGTTGTCATAGGCTTGCCAAGGAGTATGGACGGACGTGACAGCCAGCAGACAGAAAAAGTATATGAATTTAAGACAATGCTCGAAAACAAGATGAGAAGCAGCGGTATGGCTGACATCAAAATAGAATTTTATGACGAAAGATTAACAACTGTAATGGCGGAACGTGTTCTCATAGAGGCAGATATGCGGAGAAACAAAAGAAAACAGATAATTGACAGACAGGCTGCAGTTATAATTCTGCAGAGCTATCTGGACAGCAAGTGTTAGAATTGAATACTCCATACCGGCAAAATTAATATTCATAATAAGAAAGTGCATCTTCCAAC
>CAVAON010000026.1:23340-24712 GCA_963590215.1 Anaerovoracaceae bacterium
ATTGTTGACACAACAGGAACTTTAATGGTAAGATTTGTTAAAAGACTTATTAGTTTTCATATTTTATATAACTTTTGCAATGTTAAAAAACAAAATAGGTGTTATACTTTAGAAAAGGAAAGAAGGAAAGAAGGATAGTATTATGAGTATAGCAGACTATGACAAAATGATAAGTATTATAGAAAATAATATAAAACAAAGTACAGCTGATATTATAAAATCTATTTCCTCTGAATTAGGAATGGCAAAACAGACTATAAGTATTTTCTATAAATGTATGGCCAGTAATAATGATACACTTAACAAATATATAAAGAAACGAAAACTTAATAGCATACTGGATGAAGTGAAAAATAATAATATGACCTTTGAAAAGGCTGCATTGGAATATGGCTTTTCGGAATATAGTGTTTTTTTCAAGGCGTTTTGTAAGGTATATAAAAAATCTCCCCAAAAAATTATGGAAGGGGATAAACAATTTGAACAAAGACCTAGATACTTGAATGTTCTCATAGAAGAATTGTATTATACTGAAAACTCCTGCTTCGACAGTTACGATGATTTAAGTTGTGACAACTATGATAATGATGATAATTCAGCCTGCAATTTCTTTATTGAGGCCGATACCGGCGCTCTTACCATGGAACAGTACGATAAGTTGGCTGAAATTGAAAAATGCAGAAGTATTTATGGAATATCAAAAGAAAAAATTATAGAGCTTTATAATGATAGTATTAGAAATAGTATTCCTTTAGATACTTTGTGTGAAATATATGCTGATAATTTATTGATTGATGAAATACTTTATGAATATGAGCCGGATGAAGAAGTTTATGATAAAGATTACATGGAAGAGTATTACTGCAATGAAATGACTCTTACTGAATCATGGGAATACTTTCAGGGGGATGACGAAGCTGAATTCGAGTATAAAGATGGTAAATATGTAGATGAAAGTTTTTAAAGATGGTACAAGTTATGGGTCTTGGTGGAGAAGCACAACAACTTAGAAAAGAATTTGAAAAAGATAAAACTAATTCAACCGATTCAGAAGCACTTGCTGTGTGTATAGCTGTTATAATGCCAATTGTAGTATTTCTGATGATGTTTGTTACAAACATAGTAATACACTGTATATTTGATCTGAAATATACTGAAGTATTTATAATGAATTTGTTCCCTTGTGACTTAGGAATATGTATTACATATATGCTGGCATTCAGCAGTATTTTCGTATACGATCATTTGTCCGGCTATTTCAGTCCTCGCTGGCCTAAGATAGTAATTCCTATAGGTATAATACTCTTGGGAGCATTAATAATAGTTTTCTCAGGCTACTGGGACAGCCAGATGCAGTTACATAGTGAACATA
>CAVAON010000027.1:0-18234 GCA_963590215.1 Anaerovoracaceae bacterium
TTGGGAGCAGATTCTATAAAATGATCAGATAGTTTCTCTTCCCACATGTCTGGCGCATCTTTTTTACCGAAGTAAAAAACAAAGAAAGTAGGCGGCTCCATCATCAGCTTCCTTGTTCCGTATATTTCAGATCCAAATATCATATCCAGGGTCTTACCAAAATATGATGATAATCTAAGCGACATATTCCCTGATTTAGTCGATTGCTGCTCACTAAAGAACAGGCTTTTACCTTTAATTGAGAAAGCAAGATCATTCCTGCTACCTATGTAAAGGGGTGTGTCTAATGTAAGCTCCTCAATATTTTCAAGTGCTTCATCTCCCATAGGTTCGTCACTCACTGCATTATACAGCTCCAACATTTTCTCCTTGTCATTAAACAGAGTCCTGAAGACACCATCCTTAAACTCTCTATTTACTTTAACCTCTTTAGTTTGCATTTATTTAACCTCCAATCGTAATTTCCAATTCATTATCCGATTTACCAATTAAGCAATTGTTGTAATTATATGTCTACGTAGCATGTAGCTATATATTACCATTGCAGAGATAGGCTGTCAACATATTTTTGCTATATTTTAGCATTCTTTATTTTATTTTTAATTTTTACGTAAAAAATGCATCATTTCAGCGCCTTTTTTACCTTTTTTCTAACAACCTCTTAAAATCTGTGTAAAACAAGAGAACCCAGCTGATAGCAAAAACTGCCATCAGCTGAGTCACTTAAATATCTTATTTGTTTTTATCTGTAATCAAGAAGAATCCTATAAAATCCACCTTAATAAGGTAAATTATTTACTCCATGTCCTCTTGCCTTGTAATAATATTTGGTTCCTTTCTTGCCTTTTGTATTGATATATGTATTTATATTTTTTGTTATTTTATCTGCATATTTTGAAGCTTTTTTTGTTGATCTGTAGAATTTATACTTAACAGTATATCCCATAGTTTTAGCTTCCTTAATCAGGCTGTTTGATCCTTCAATACTTACCTTAACCCTGACATTTTTCTTTGATGTTCTAGATGTAGTTGCTTTGAGTTTAATCTCCTTGATTAAGGTATTTATCTTTTCATCATTCTGCTCCTTTATAATTTGCTCTGCATCAGATTTTTCAACTATTGCAAAGTTTGAGAAATGAGATGTGACAAATTTAACATATTCTCTTGCTCCCGCAGTTTCCATAGTACAGCTTAATATCTCACATATACCTTTATCATCGATATATATGACGGCTATTTTTTTACCTTGAAGTTTTTCAGGTACCGGCAGCATTACATTTACTTTACCGCCATCAAAATTATGAACCACCTTGTTCCCTGCAATTACTTTAAGCTCATATGCTTTACCGTTTTCTCCAATCACCTTAGCCGCAGCCTTTTGTTCTTCCTTGAGCACAGTATTTTCATCCACAACAATCTTTACAACATCGCCCTCTGCTTCCTTTGCTATGGTTTCGAGGGTCTTGTTGTCTAAAGCCACCTGACCATTGTCAGTAGATATAACTATGTTTGCATTTGTATCCTTTGCTATGGATTCTACTGCAGCTTTAGGGATTTCAAGGTCAACCTGCTTCTTATCATCTACCTTGTTCCCGTCATTTGATTTAACAGTGATCTCCACTGTGTCTGATTTGTTTGAAACAGCCTGACTAATGAGTTTCTCTGCTACCTTTTCTGATACAGTAGCAGTCACCCTGGATATTTCCTCTCCCTGCTCATTCTTAACTGTTTCAACCTTAGTCTCATTAACTGTAGTCTTTGTAGTTGTTTCTGACGCTGTATTATCCTTAACAGTTATTACATCTTCCTCTGCAGGTGCAATGCCTCCACCTCCACCGGATGCCGGTTTTGCCCAAAGGATAGTCTTGCCTGTAATTGTTTCGTAATTTGTGTTTGTTGGTGTAAATATCCATTCATATTCAGCACCTTGTTCCACGGATTTATCATTTCCGTCCTTCCATGCAACTGCTCCGGCAGTTGAGAAAAGGTTCTTACCCTCTGCGTCCACCGCTGATAGCTTTGCATCTGCAAGGGTTTTGCCGCTTGTGGCGATATTTTCATAGTTTGGTTTGCCTGTTGTGGCTGCTTTTTTAACAATAACAGTCACAACGCCTGTAACTATTTCATATTTTTCCTGATCCGTTGGTGTAAATACCCAGCCTGCGGAATATGCATTGCTTGCATCAGGTATAGTGTCTGGATTCTCCCAAGCAAGGCTACCGTCTACATCAGCATCTCCATCCTTCATTGTTCCGGAGATTTCAATATTACTAAGCTTATTACCATAGGTGATTTCCCTGGTGCTCAGCGTGAGTTCTCCGTCAAGCTGCGGTGTAGCTTTGTTTGTCGCACTGACTTTTACCGTCAGCGTTATGTCGCTGTAATTATCCGTTTTAACCGTTACTGTTACTGTACCGATTTCACCCGTATTTTTTGTCTGGTTTGCTTTAATCGGCAGAGTAAGCACGCCGTTTTCAACCCGGGCTCCCGATTCATAGTAGCCTGAATTATCACCAAAATTAACAGAAGCAGTATATGTCTTATTCCCATACTCGCGGCCCGCCTCAAGTCCAGGCAGCGCAGGAAGGTTCACGCTATATGTCTTTGCAAGACTATTGGTAATCTGAAGCGATACGGGCTGTGGAGCTGCTACTGTACCTTTGGTTATATCACCAGTAATGCTAAAGTTTTCGTCTTTAAGAGTATAGTTTTTCGCAGTCTGACTCGTATCTTTCAATGTTACTGTTCCAGTAATCGGCTTATTCTCTCCCACTGCATTGCTGTCGTAGTTTGCCGTTACGGTATAGTCATTCTCATTAAGATGCTTCCAGTTTTCACCATAGCTGAAGCTTACCTGCACATCGGCAGTACTTGTTCCGTCGTATGTTTTCGGTGAAGCCGTGACTGTATATGTCAGTTCTGCTGGCTTTATCTGCCACTGGGCTGTTTTAGTTCCAGTATAATTTCCTTTCCCTTCAATGCTTAAGTTATAATTACTATTCCCTACAGAAGCATCTGTTTTTTCGGAAGATGTGATGGTATAATCCGTATTTACACTTAGCTCTGTCTCACCCATCTTTACTTCAATTTCCGGCTGCTGCGCTGTCCCGTCATATGTCGGCTCCCCAGTAACCGTTATATTCGCCCCGGAAATATTTGCTGGGCTTACCGTTAACGTGAAGTCATTACTCTTGCTGTATCCATTCTTGGTAACCGCAAGGCGGTAAGTGTGAGTACCTGCGGCAAGATCTGCAGGAGGTGTGTAGCTGCTGGCATTAGCACCTGAAATTGCAGTTGCCCTGTTATTTTCCACCTCAGACCAAGCAAAAGTAACATTTCCTTCACCCTGCTTTGTGTAGCTTCCACTAAGTGTAACATTTGAATTTCCATAATTTACTTTATTAGTTCCAGTTATTGTTACACTCGTAATTGGTGCCTGCACAACTGTCAAATTACCAAAGGTAGATGTTATCGAAGTCCCATCAATCAGCTCTGTCACATTGCTATTAACATGCTGAAATGCCGCATTAACAGGCAAATAATCTGCTGCAGTCTTGTCTTCCGTCACCTGTATACCGTTATTCAAAACCGTTCCCATGGCAAGGCTCACATTGCCACCGGCTACTTCGAGTGCAGGCTTATTTTCAGCACTCATATTCGCAACAGTACCCGATAAAATGACCCCAGCTCCTACATTAAAAGTTCCGCCATTTACAACTACCGCCGGAGCAACTGTATTATTTTGTATGGCAGAAATGCTTCCATTCCTGACAGTCACAGTGCCACCTGTTACCGTAAGTGCAGGCTGCCCTGAGCTGCCTCCGTTATAGTAATTTTTCCATGTCTTCCCGTTAAGATTAATGGTAATATTGCCAGAGGAAACTGTAACATTTTCCCCATTCGTATCAGCAACCAGCACGATTTCTCCTGTCACAGTTCCATTAGTCACCGCGGTAATCGCAGCTGTAAGGCTGGTATAGTAATTGTTTGTGCCGATTTTTGCAACGGTACCCTCTGGTAAACCGTTTGGATTAATTGCACCGCAATAATCGCATCTGTATTGTAATCCGTTTCCCTCGGTTTCCCATGTGTGCAAAGCGCATGTCTGGACAGTAACGGTATCATCAAAAGACTGTGTATCTTTCGGCAATGTGAGGGCTCCATCGCTCTTTTGGAAGCGATATGTTTCCTTGGTCAAAGCATACCAATTTTCTAAATCCATTTTTGGAACATATATTCCTTCAAATGTGCCACCTGTAACGGATACATTGTCCTTGTTGATAGCCTCTAAACGCAAAGCTTTACTCTCACTGTTTTTCTTAAATGTCCCGCCTGAAATATTCAGTGTGCCACTGGAGTATGTGATAGCTCCCTGATTATAAGGAGTAGTATTATACTCATAAGTACCGCTCTCGACATTGAGCGTTCCTCCACTTACCTTCAAATACCCATTTAACTTCCCTGATGTACCTGCAGTCCCATCCTTCATTGTCAAAGATACACCGCTTCCTACAACAAGATTTCCAGTAAGTGTATGGTCATTTAAATCTATAGTAAGCGCCTGTCCATTCCCAGTATTGTTCAGCGTATAACAGCTGTCATTACTGTTTTTATATGTAATTTGTGCGTCGTTGAGCAAGGTTAACTCTCCGCTTTTCCACAGCACATTAGAATTCAATTCCTTAATAAGTGTTGTTTGGCCACCTGAAGTAAGCTGTGCAACGTATGCTGCACCGCAGGAACAGCTACCGTTTGTAAATGCATGGGTATGTTCTACAAGTGCCAGATTGCTGCTACTCTCGCATGAAGTATATGCAGCTGTAACAAATTCAGTGGTTTTTGTTGCAGTTCCATTTGTACCGTCATAGCTACATGTTACAAAGGTTCTGCCAGACGGAAGATAATCTGCAAGAGTCTTACTGCTATTAACCTTCAAGCCACCAATTAAATATGCAGTATCTGATAGGCTCAGAGCGCAATTGGCAGATTCTCTAAACTCAATTGCCCGAGAAGTACTCCCTCCCTTAACAATCATATTGTCTCCCAATGTAACTGTCCCATATGTAACATAGATACCTCTTGCTGAATTACTGATTAGTTTACCGTTGGTTAGTGTAATCCCGCTCTGCTGTTCAATTGTCAACACATCTCCTGTCCCAGTCCATGTGTGACCATTTAAGTCGATAGTGCAAGTCCTTCCCGAGTTAATTGTAAAGCTTTCAGTTACATCTTGCAGCAATTGTATGGTTGCATCTCCTGTAGCATCTGTTATAGCCGCTTGCAATGTAGAGTATTCTTTATTATTGCTCAAATTTTTAGCAACTGCATTGCCCCCCCACACCACTGTTGGTATCATCGACAATATTACTGCTATTGTCAGTATTATTGTGAAAACTCTTTTGCCTAATAGTTTAGTCATCTTATCTCCCTTCTTATTTAACATATAAATTATTGTTATATTTCTTACCTTGTTTACAGTGATTTCTAACCCATACCATCCTGCTCAAGGTAAATCATCCACCAGAAGTATACCACCAATCGCCTGTCTCTAAAACTGTTTTTTTACTTCCTACACATACACACAGCATATATAATCACCTTTTGTTTGCTCCGGTATATGCACCCTGCCCCCTGACAGTATGATTGATTTATCGCCAGCATCATTTCTTATGACCCTGTATGTCTCACCCTTTCTGTCTGTAAGGCTCCTGCCCGGTATCAGATGTTCTGTAACCATAAGAGGCAGATTACCGTTACCTTTTTCAAGATATTCTATTGAAGGCGCGCAAAATCTGACTCCAAGGCTTTTAAGAAGCGCATCCGTATGCCTGTTATATACATTGAGCCCGTAACCTCCGTATACAGTAATGCCTCTTGACACAAACTCATCTATCCAGCACAGATTTCCAATCATTATTCCTGTATCCTTTACACATTCACATATATCATCCAGATTATCTGCAATATATTCATCCTCTCTTCCCTTTGAAATATTGCTGATATATGGGATTATTTCACACCTTTCCCCAAATGCTTCATCCAGATACCTGCTACTCTTAACACTTCCTCTGTTTTTCATATGTCCTATAAGAGGAACAAATATATCAAGCCTGCCATCGTATTTATTAATGAGCTTTTCAAGCTCTCTGCTTCCGATATCATTTATATCCATCACATATATTCCTGTCATATCTGTCTGGAGACCTGGCAGGAGCTTCGGCATTACAGGCTCCTGCTTTGCTCTGCCCCTGCTTTTGATTTCCTCCAGGGATTTTAGAGCTTTTCTCCTCATTGCGTTAATCACAGATACGGGAATGGAAATATCCTTATCAATGCGGCAATATATTTTGTCTGCTTCAAATGGTGTATTGCCTGTCTTTTGAAGCTGTTTTTTTATCAGCTCCTCATCAATAGCCTTATTTACAGCTTTTTCACATACAGTGTCACCTCTGACATCAACTTCAAAGCTTCCCTCTGATAAGGCAAGCTTCGGATATTCACCGCATGATGCTGTAAATGTGAAGTTTACAGGCACTTTTTTTAGAAATCTGCCCTCTTCAAAGGTTTTGCGAAGAGATTTAAGCTGCATGCTGCTGCTTGTCCTGTAGACATCTGCGCCTTTGCTTACATATCCTTTAAAATCCCCTATATCAAGCTTGCCCCTGCCTGCCTCTTTGATATACGTGACTATATTTCCTGTGACGTTTTTGTCGTGGATTTCAATTCCATCACCATTTGATATATCTTCATTTGTCTTAATTCTGACTATCTGGCCATGCTTTTCGAGAGCTCTGCCTATGTATACTCCTCTATGCTTTGGCATGTCTCCGGACAAAAAATCTCTGCCCGGGTTACCGTCAAGATATCCTTGTGTGAAACCACCTCTGTTAAATATCTGTTCAAGTGCTATACGGTCGGTCTCATCTACATCAATGCTGCCTGTTTCATAATACATATCGAGATACTTCCTGTATACCGATGTGACCTGCGCCACATATTCTGCGGATTTCATTCTGCCCTCTATCTTGAAGGAGCTGACGCCTGCCTCTGCAAATTCACCCAGTCTATCAACTGTGCACATATCCCTGGGGCTAAGATGATAGCCCTCTCTGCCGTCAAGACTGTAGCTTAATCTGCATGGCTGGGCGCAAAGTCCTCTGTTGCCACTTCTGCCGCCTATAATTCTGCTCATCTGGCACTGCCCCGAATAGCAAAAGCACATGGCTCCATGAACAAATATCTCTATATCAATGCCGGTATCTGCCGCCTGCCTTATCTCTTCAAGAGACAGCTCTCTTGCCGGCACCACCCTCTCATATCCAAGCTCTGCGGCTTTTTTGATTCCTCTGACATTATATATGCTTGCCTGCGTCGAAAGGTGAAGCGGGAAATCAGGCAGAGCAGCTCTGACAATGCTTCCAAAGCCAAGATCCTGTATTATGAGCGCGTCCGCACCCATTTCATAAAGGGTGGCTGCATATAGCAGTCCTGATTCGAGCTCATCATCTCTAAGCAGTGTGTTAACCGTGACATATACCTTCACATTTCTGATATGAGCATAATCTATGGCCTGCTTCATTTCCTCTGCCGTAAAATTATCCGCATTTATACGGGCATTAAACATATGCCCGCCCATATATACAGCATCTGCTCCGTTTTCAACTGCCGCTATAAGCTGCTTCATGCCTCCTGCCGGTGCAAGGAGTTCGCATTTTGTTTTCATTGATAAAGCTCCTTTTATGCATTGAACCATCTGACCATGCCTGCACCCATAGTATCATTAGGCCTACTGACAAATCCAAATTTTTTATAGAATCCTTCGTTGCCTGGTGTAGCCATAAGATTTATCATAATGCAGCTCCCATCCTGTGTGAGATTTTCAAACCACCTGATGATTTCATCAAGCATATGCCTGCCTATGCCCTGCTTCTGATATTCAGGAATTACCATTACATCGGCTATAAGGTACATATATCCACCGTCTCCGATAATCCTTGCAGAGCCTACCGCCTTATCACCATCATATGCAACTATCACATACAATGAATTATCAAGACAAGCCCTGATCTGCTCTGGTTTCAATGGTTTCCAGCCTACCGCCTCTCTCATCCTGTTATATGCTGCTATATCTGTTTTGCTGCTGTATGTTATCATGTGCTCCTGCCTCATAAATCATCATATTCAATCTCTACATCAACGTCTTTTTCAGTATCTTTTGATATCCTTGCAATCTCTGCCTCCGCCGTCGCGTCGCCTGATTCTACCGCCTGCCTGTACCAGAAAAGAGCTACATCAGGGCTGTATTCAGGGTTTTTCTGATTCTCGTAAATTCTGCCTAAAGCCATGGCTGCATCGGCATTCCCAAGTCCTGCAGCCCTTCTGTATATTTCCACAAGCTCGCCATTATCATCACCTGTTTTTTCAAGTGCATAAGCATATCTTGTCAAAGCCTCTGCATTGCCTGCCTCTGCAGCCAGTTTGAAACAGTATGCAGCCTGCTTCATGCTGCCTTCCTCCTCATATATATCTCCGGTTGCTATAATTGAATCTATATCGCCGCAAGCTGCTCCCTGTTTGAAATATATCTTTGCTTTTGTTTTATCCTGAGTGATGCCTCTGCCTTCCATACAGGCTCTGCCAAGGCGATAAAAGGCTCCCGGTTCTCCCATCTTTGCGGCAAGCATATACAGCCTGACTGCACTTTTCAAATCCTGCTCTGCAAGCATTCCTTCTTCAAGCAAATCGCCAAGCTCTGTAAGCTTTACCGCATACTCTTTGGGTATATTTTCATTTATGTTCAAGGTTATTTCCAAGCTACTACCTCCCATAAAGGCTGCAGCCGCATATTTGCGGCTGCCTGTATGTTTAAAGTATATATCTGTCCAGATCCTCCGGATGGATTTTTTCTTCAAATTTCTGTTTTACATATTCGCTGTCTATTACAATATGTTTATCTTCAACATCAGGTACGTTGAACGAAATATCCTCAAGGAGCTTTTCGAGTATTGTATGAAGTCTCCTTGCTCCAATATTTTCGGTCTGCTCATTCATAAGGAATGCCATATTGGCTATTTCTTCTATTGCATCCTCTGCAAATTCGATTTCAACACCTTCTGTTTCAAGAAGCGCCTTCTGCTGTTTGAGCAGTGCATTTTCGGGAATTGTAAGGATTTTTACAAAGGTTTCCTTGGTGAGGTTTTCAAGCTCAACTCTGATAGGAAATCTTCCCTGAAGCTCAGGAATCAGATCTGTAGGCTTTGCAACATGAAATGCACCTGCTCCTATAAATAGGATATGATCTGTCCTTACCGGACCGTATTTGGTATTTACAACGCTTCCCTCAACTATAGGGAGAATATCTCTCTGAACGCCTTCTCTTGAAACGTCAGCTCCCGAGCGGTACTGTCCGCCTGCTGCGATTTTGTCGATTTCGTCTATAAATATGATACCGTTCTGTTCGGCATTTTCGACTGCCTCATCTGTAACCTGGTCCATATCTATGAGCTTTTGAGCTTCCTGCTCTCTTAATATTTTGCGGGCATCTTTGACCTTGCAGTTCTTTTTCTTTTTCTTTTCGGGCATCATATCGCCGAATATGTTGCCGATTGCAATGCTCATGCCCTCGTTGCTCATATCAAGCTGATTGCCCTTTGGGGCTGCTGTAACTTCAATTTCAATATATTGTTCTTCTAAAAGTCCCGCGCGAAGCTGCTCTCTTACCTGCTCTCTTGCTGATTCAACACCTGCATCCTCAACACCCGCATTACTGCTGTCTTTGCTTTCGAGGTATTCCTGTTTCTGGCTCTGGTATCCTCCGCTGTTCATTATGAAGTCAAACGGATTTCTGGAGCCTGTTTTTGCAGGGTTCTTTTTTTTGCCCGGTATTATTGCCTCTACAATTTTCTCCTCGACTATTTTGTCTGCTATATCGTATTTTTCTTCAAGCTTTGACTGCTTTGTGACTCTGAGAGAAGCCTCTACAAGATCTCTTATCATTGAGTCAACATCTCTGCCCACATAACCCACTTCTGTAAATTTGGTTGCTTCAACCTTTACAAACGGAGCGTCCATAAGCTTTGCCAGCCTTCTTGCTATTTCTGTCTTACCTACACCTGTAGGTCCCATCATGAGAATATTTTTAGGGGTAATCTCCTCTCTCATTTCCTCTGAAAGCAGACTCCTTCTATATCTGTTTCGCAGGGCGATGGCTACTGATTTTTTGGCTTCATCCTGCCCTATTATATATTTATCAAGCTCCTGTACTATTTCTTTAGGAGTCATTTTGTATAATGTGTTTGCCATAGTATACCCTCCCTACAGTTTTTCAACGGAAATATGATCATTAGTATATACGCATATTGAAGATGCGATTTTTAATGATTCTCTTACGATTTCCTCTGCCGGCATGTCTGTATGATTAAACAGCGCTTTTGCTGCTGAATATGCAAAATTGCCGCCTGAGCCTATTGCAACAAAGTCCTCATCAGGTTCTATAACTTCCCCCGTACCCGAGAGCACCAGCAGGCTTTCTTTGTCTGCAACTATCATCAGAGCTTCGAGGTTTCTTGCTGCCTTATCACTTCTCCAAAGCTGTGCCAGAGCAACTGCCGCACGTTTGAGGTTGCCGCCATGCTCTTCAAGCTTGCTTTCGAATTTTTCTGTAAGTGAAAATGCATCTGCGACAGACCCTGCAAAGCCTGTAAGCACTGTGTTTTTGTATATTTTCTTTACTTTTTTGGCGCCGTTTTTCATAATGGCGGTTTCACCCATTGTAACCTGTCCGTCTCCACCTATACATATATCGTCCGGACCTCTTCTTACTGCACATATTGTTGTTGCATGGAATTGTACCATAAAAATTTCCTCCAAAATTATTTTGTGAATTTACATTCCGGATTAGAACAACTTAACGTGGTTCCCTTTCCCTTTTTTTCTACCAGCAGCGATCCGCAATCAGGGCATTTTTCACTAACCGGCTTATACCAGTATACATTATTGCAGTCAGGATATCCACTGCAACCGTAAAAAATCTTGCCTTTTTTGCTCTTTCGCTGCACTATATTTTTGCCGCAGAGAGGGCATTTAACGTCGAGCTGCTTTACTATTGCCTTGGTATTTTTGCATTCGGGATAACCGCTGCAGGCTATAAATTCTCCGAATCTGCCCTGTTTTTTGACCATCGGTTTGCCGCACAGCTCACAAATTTCACCGGTAGGCTCATCTTCGATTACAATTTTTTCGATTTCTCTGTCTGCAGTTTCAAGCTCTTTTGAAAGCGGCTTATAGAAATCAGCTACTATTTGCTTCCAGTCGCTTCCCTTCACTTCAACATCGTCGAGTTTGTCTTCCATATCAGAGGTGAATCCCACATCTACGATTTCTTTGAAATACTGCTCCATCATGTCTGTCACAAGGAATCCAAGCTCTGTAGGTATAAGTGTTTTTTTGCTTCTTGTTATATATCTTCTTTCAACTATAGTTCCGATTATAGGGGCATATGTTGACGGTCTGCCTATGTTTTTTTCTTCCAGGTCTCTTACGAGGCTTGCCTCTGTGAATCTTGCCGGAGGCTGGGTAAAGTTCTGCTCAGGTCTGATAGCAGTCGCTTTGAGTTCTTCGCCCTCTGCAAGCTCGGGCAGAATTTTGTCCTCATCCTCGCCCTTGGATGCTCCGTATACTTTCCTGAAACCGTCAAATATCATCTTAGAGCCTGTTGCTCTGAAAATATAGTCTCCGTTTTCTATTGAAACAGACATGCTGCTATATACTGCCTTTGACATCTGGCTTGCCATGAATCTCGACCAGATAAGCTTGTAGAGCTTGTACTGCTCCGCCGTTAGGGAATCCCTGATATCATCCGGCGCAAGCTCTATATATGAAGGCCTGATTGCCTCGTGTGCATCCTGCACTTCTTTTTTTCTGTTTGAATAATAGTTGTTTGAATAATATTTCTCTCCGAAAGCTTCTTTTATATATTCCTTTGCTGCCGCTCTTGCCTCATCTGCAATTCTGACTGAGTCAGTCCTTATATATGAAACAAGACCTATTGTACCATGTCCTTTTACAGCTACTCCTTCATAAAGCTGCTGGGCTACAAACATTGTTTTCTTTGTATTGAATCCGAGTTTGTTGGAAGCATCCTGCTGCATTGTACTTGTAGTAAAGGGTGCATATGGCTTTCTTGAGATTTCTTTTTCTTCGATTTTGTTTACTTTATATCCGCCTGCTTTGATTGCCTCCAGTATTCTGTTTGCAGTCTCCTCATCTGGTATTTCAATTTTTTTGCCGCAGTGCTGCACAAGCTTTGCTGTAAACTTACGTCCTTTTTTGAAATCAACATTTATGTTCCAGTATTCCTCCGGTACAAAAGCGTTTATTTCTTTTTCTCTGTCACATATGATTTTGAGTGCGGCAGACTGTACACGTCCTGCAGACAGCCCCCTCCTTATTTTTCTCCAAAGCAGCGGGCTTATCTGATATCCCACCAGCCTGTCTAAAACACGCCTTGCCTGCTGTGCATCCACGAGGTTAAGATCTATCGGTCTTGGATTTTTGACAGCTTCTCTAATTGCTTTTTTTGTTATTTCATTGAATACTATTCTGCATGGCGATGCAGGATCTATCCCGAGAATATATGCAAGATGCCATGAGATTGCCTCTCCCTCTCGGTCAGGGTCGGTTGCAAGGTATATTTTTGAAGCGTCCTTTGCTTCTTTTTTGAGCGCTTTAATCAGGTCGCCCTTGCCTCTTATTGATATGTATTGCGGCTCAAAGTTATTATCTATATCAATGCCCAGTTTGCTTTTGGGCAGGTCTCTTACATGTCCTACCGATGCAGTAACCTTATAATTGCTGCCTAAAAATTTACCTATTGTCTTTGCTTTTGACGGTGATTCCACTATCACGAGAATCTTCTTTTTAATCTTTTTCTTCTCTGCAGCCATTATTTACCTCCTCGATTTTTTCTTTTACAAAAACAGATTATATTTGTAAATGCGTTATTTTGCAATAAAAATTTTTCCAAAGCTCGTAAATATGAGTCCCTTTATTTCCAGAATTGTAACTATGCTGCTGACAAGGCTTTTGCGTTTTCCCGTCATGCTGCAAAGCTGTTCAAGCCTCATTTCACCGTTTTTCAGGAGTATATCATATATCATTTTTTCGTCTTTTCCAAGCTTTTGTGCTTCCTCATTATCATATACACCTGCATCTATCAGTATATCATTAATCGAAACAACAGGCACAGCACCATCTTTTATCAGCTTGTTTGTCCCAAGGCTTACCCCGCTTGTTATATTGCCCGGAACAGCATATACGCATCTGCCCTGCTCTGCTGCAAGGTCTGCTGTTATGAGAGAACCGCTGTTAAATCCTGCCTCAACTACTACTGTAGCTGATGACAGCCCGCTTATAATTCTGTTACGCCTTGGAAATGTGTATCTTGATGCGGGATAGCCGTTTGGATATTCGCTTATGACAAGCCCGCTGCTGCTTATGCGCTCTAAAATTCTTTTCCTTCTTTCCGTTGTTTCCATATCTATGCCGCATCCTAATACTGCAATGGTTCCTCCCGCTGTACCAAAGGCACCCCTATGTGCTGCCGTATCAATGCCGTCTGCCATGCCGCTTACTACGCTGATACCTGCCTCTCCGATTTTGCGGGCCATTTTTTGTGCTGTTTCAAGCCCATATTTTGTAGCTTTTCGCGAGCCTACCACGGAAATGCATCTGTTTGATAAAAGCTCCGGATTTCCTGAATAGTAAAGCTGTGTCGGGGGATCATGTATCAGCTTCAGGATTTCAGGATATTTGCTGTCTGTAATATCTATTTTTTTAACCATACTCATATATTCTCCTTTTATTGCTCATATTATTCTCTATTACATTTAATGTCAATATCTTTTTCGAATTTCATCTGCAGAATGCAAAAGTTTTTAAAAAAAAGGTAAAAAAAAAGTCTGAAAAATAGATTCAATCGGCCGTATATGTTATCATAACAGCAGTGACATACAGAATTTCAATCTGTAGTCAAAGCAGCAGATATGGAGATTTACTATGATATATTTACTTGAAGATGATGAAAACATACGTGAGCTTGTATGTTATTCCCTGAATGTAACAGGAAATGAAGCTACAGGCTTTGCAACCCCCACAAAGTTTTGGAATGCTCTCTCAGATAACCTGCCTGAGCTTGTAATACTTGATGTTATGCTTCCCGAAGAAGACGGGCTTCATATACTTTCAAAGCTGCGCAGCAAAGATGCAACCTCTGACATCCCGGTTATAATGCTTACTGCAAAGGGCAGCGAGTTTGACAAGGTTACAGCCCTTGATGCAGGAGCCGATGATTACATAACCAAGCCTTTTGGTGTTATGGAACTGGTATCAAGAGTCAAAGCCGTTCTTCGCAGAAGCTCTGTTTCACCACAGGCAAAAACATATACTGCAGGCATACTGTGTCTTTCAGTTTCAAAACACATGGTAACAGTATCCGGCAACGAGGTTTCTCTTACATACAAGGAATTCGAGCTCCTGAAATACCTGTTTGAAAACAAGGGCATGGTCCTGAGCAGGGATCAGATACTGCAGCATATATGGGGTTATGATTTTGATGGCGAAAACCGCACCGTTGACGTGCATATACGCACACTGCGTCACAAGCTCTCTGATGCAGGTAGCCTCATAGAAACTATACGCGGAGTCGGATACAGGATTGGGGATAAATAGATGAAAAAGAACATATTCAAAAGCATTATTATTGCAATACTTTGCTTTGTAATCGCATCATCATATATCGCTTTCCATATTTCCTGTAATTTTTTCACTGAAAATCTCGAAACAGAGCTTTCTCAAAAAACAGCATGTATAGCTGCAGGGCTTGCTTCCGGCGGCACCAGATATCTTAACAATATTGATGATGACAACACCCATATAACATGGATAGACAAAACCGGCAAGGTGCTGTATGACAGCAAAAGCGATATTTCCAAGATGAAAAACCAGCTCGACTGTGAGGAAGTAAAGGCCGCTGCAGGAGATGGCTTTGGAATATCTGTAAAAGGCTCAAATGTAACATCATCACACATAATGTATTGTGCTCTCAAACTTGATGATGATACTTTTTTGAGAGTTTCTTCAGGCAAGTATACATTTATGGCAATTCTAAAGGATATGGCAAAATCTGCCCTTCTGATTCTTGCATTTGCTGTTCTCATATCATTATTTATATCCTTCAGATTGTCATCAAAAATTGTAAGACGCTTTGAAAATATAAGTCTTGACACTGGAGACAAGGAAGAAATATTCGATGAGTTAAAACCGGCAGTCAAAAGATTCAAATCCCAAAATCAAAAAATGCTCTCGCAGATAGATGAGCTCAAGCTGCAGCAGGCTCAGCTTGATGCCACAATGCAAAGTATGAGTGAGGGCATGATAATAACCAATACAAAAGCCGAAATACTTTCCTGCAACCTGAGTGCCCTCAGGCTTCTTGGATATGCAGAAGACAGGAGTCCTTTTCATGTGCTTGATCTAAGCAAAAACGACAGATTCAGACACGCCGTACTTGATGCCCTCGAAGGTAATCGCAGCTCATGCACTATGCATATCGGAGATATTTATTGCGAAGTGATAGCAGCACCTGTAATTCATGAAGGCGAAAAAGAAGGCCTTGTTATAATGGTAATCGACGAAACAGAAAAAGAAAAAAGAGATGTGCTGAGAAGAGAGTTTACATCCAATGTTTCTCACGAGCTCAAAACTCCTCTCACATCCATCTCCGGCTTTGCGGAGCTTATTAAAAATGGTCTTGCAGACGAAAAAACCGCCATGAGATTCTCTGAGAATATATACAAAGAAGCGCAGCGTCTCATAACTCTTGTAACAGATATCATCAGGCTTTCGCAGCTCGACGGTGGAGAAATTCCTTATGACAAAGAGCCTGTTGATTTATATCAGGTTGCCTCTGAAGTAACAGCAAGGCTTGCGCCTGTTGCCGAAAAAAGCAGAATATCTCTAAGCATTTCAGGCAAAAGTTCATTTGTTGACGGTAACCGTCTGATACTTGACGAAATAGTTTCTAATCTCTGTGACAACGCCATAAAGTACAATACTGCCGGCGGTTATGCAAAAGTTATTGTTTCAAACAAAAAAATCACAGTAATCGATAACGGCATAGGTATACCTTCTGACCAGCAAAACCGTATATTTGAAAGGTTTTACAGAGTTGACAAAAGCCACTCAAAAGAAGTCGGTGGCACAGGTCTTGGGCTTTCCATTGTAAAGCACGGTGCAATGTACCATAATGCAACGATAACAACAGACAGTATGCCCGGAAAAGGCACATCAATTTCTCTTGAATTCAAATAACGTGCAGTATATTTTACACAGATTTAACATAACCGATATTTTAAATTTCATACTGCATGTATATTATTGTGCTGATACGCAGATTACGGAGGTATACGATGAATATATTTAATTTCCTGTCCCTTATAGGCGGTCTTGCGCTGTTCCTGTTCGGCATGCAGATTATGGGCAATTCTCTCGAAAAAAAGGCTGGCGGTCAGCTTAATACCGTCCTTGACAAAATCACAGATAATCCAATCAAAGGTTTTGGTCTTGGCCTTGGCATTACATCAATCATCCAAAGCTCATCAGCTACTACAGTAATGCTCGTTGGTCTTGTAAACTCTGAAATCATCACATTAAAACAATCCATCTACGTTATAATGGGGGCCAATGTGGGAACCACAGTAACAGCATGGCTTCTGAGTCTTACGGGAATCAGCGGAGAAAGCATGATAATTCAGCTTCTCAAACCATCATCGTTTACTCCTGTTTTAGCGCTTATAGGGATTATCCTCTATATGTTTGTCAAAAATACAGAAAAAAAAGACACAGGCATGATACTGCTGGGATTTGCTGTGCTGATGTATGGCATGGAGTCCATGTCAGGCTCTGTTTCAGGTCTAAAGGATGTTGAGGGATTTACAAACCTGCTTACAGTATTTTCAAATCCGCTTCTTGGAGTTCTTGCCGGTGCACTGCTTACGGCAATAATACAGAGCTCATCAGCTTCTGTTGGTATACTCCAGGCACTGTCTACTACAGGCGCCATCACATATGCTTCTGCAATTCCTATTATTATGGGGCAGAATATAGGTACATGCGTTACTGCACTCATTTCATCAATCGGTGCAAACAAAAATGCCAAGCGTGTTGCTTTTGTACATCTGTATTTTAATATAATCGGGACTGTTGTACTGCTTTCCCTCTTTTATATCGTTAATGCCTTTGCAGATTTTGCTTTTGTGGATTTGCAGGCAAATCAGTTTGGCATAGCAATTACACATACCATGTTCAATCTGCTGTGCACAGCACTTCTGCTTCCGTTTGGAGCTCTGCTTGGCAGACTTGCAACGCTGACCATAAGAGATACTCAGTCCAGGGAAGAAGCTTCACTTCTTGATGAACGACTTCTTTATACTCCATCGGTGGCTTTAGAACGTGCCGAAACTGTAACCTGTGATATGGCAAATATCTCAGTAAGCTCAATCAGAGCAGCAATGCCGCTTCTCGCCGCATATGATGTGAATGGTGCAAAGATTGTAAGAAAATACGAAAAAGATGCTGATATATATGAAGATTCCATAGGCACATACCTTGTCAGACTTTCCGGCGAGGATATATCAGAAACAGAAAATCACAAGATAACGAAGCTACTCAAGCTTATCGGAGATTTTGAAAGGATATCTGACCATGCCGTAAATATCGTGGAATCTGCTGAGGAAATACACAGCAAGCACATTGAATTTTCGGAGGAAGCAAAGCATGAAATATCCATTCTTAAAGAGGCTGTATTTGAAATTACAGATTTGGCCTGCGATGCTTTTACTGAAAACAACCTTGACAAGGCAGCTTTAGTAGAGCCTCTGGAACAGACCATAGATATACTGGTAGAGCAGATAAAGCTTCACCACGTACTGCGACTCCAAAAAAGCGAATGTACTATAGATCATGGATTTGTACTGTCTGATATTCTTACAAATCTTGAAAGGGTATCAGATCACTGCTCTAATATAGCGGCCTGTATCACTGAAATATCAGAAAACGCCTCATTTGATATGCACAAGTATCTGGGTGATATACGAAATGATACGGAAGAATTCAAATCCAACTTCAAAATGTACAAGAACAAATACTCACTCTAGCTACTATCTGCTGATTCTAAGG
>CAVAON010000027.1:18244-20368 GCA_963590215.1 Anaerovoracaceae bacterium
AAAAAAAAAAAAAACAGGCAAAATTGTGCTCACATTCATTATTCTTTTGTTCCTCTTTGCAGGCGGTTACGTCGTTTACGATACTGTTTTCAATGTCGACATAAGCGATGCTACTGAGATAAAAGAAAAGAAAATAGCTGAGATTCCCCTGTCATATGATGCGCTTGACCAAAGACAGGAAACAAGACAGATATGCAGTATTATGGATGATAATGATGCAGCATATTACAAGATTAAAATTCCCAAAGACGTTATCCGTATAAGCCAGGTGAACAAAGACAAATTCAATAGCACGGGTCCCATTTCCAGCCAGAGATGCTACAGACTCATAACAAATGGCATGAAACATTTTTTGAATTCTTCATATGACAAGCTGCCGGAAAACCTGTATGAAAGTGAAACCGCGAATGAGCGCACAATTTTTGGCAAAATTTCTTACTACGGATCGAAAAAAGAACTCAAAAATACTTTTGGTATGGGAATTCGCAAGATGTTTACAAAATACGAGCTGAGTTTATCATGTCAGGATATATCTGTTTCAAAAATGGCTGTTTTCAAGACAGGAGAGATTTCTATTGGCAGCATCTCCTACAGTGCCACAGACTCGTATGCAAACATTTACCGTTACTATTTCGTCGTAAATGCAAAAGTCAAAACTATGCATGCAAAGGGGAAAATATCCAGGCTTGGAGTCTTTGCAAAAGAAGGCAAAACAAAAAAGATACAGTTTTTTATCAACTGTTCAACGGATGACTCTTTCAAATCGCTGTCGATAGATTCGCTGAAAATAAAATAATTCAGCCAATTCATATATAGCAGATTGGCATGTCCTCTCCATGTAACCATCGGTTCTTTAGCATCATCATTGTCAGTCATTGCGGCATATACTCCTGCCTCCGCAGAAGAAGCCAGGTTTTTTAGTTTGCTGCACCTTTCGATGTCTTCAAGAATTCTCTTTGGTATACCAAAAAAGAATTCTACTTGAAAGAACGCTTCACCATACCAGCAGGACAAAGGATTTGAAGTTGCCTGAAACAACAGGATTTATTCCGAAGAAGAGCCATTCGATTTAAAAGGCCGATGCTGCTCATATGTACAGAAACCTTAATGATTGTGCATAGTTTGGCAGTGGAAAGTATCGATGAGATGTGGTAAAATGGGTTAAGACAAGAGGTACGAAGCAGACTGGAGGTGCGGCATGGCGTTAGAGAACAAATTGGGGATTACGAGCTCGGCTGAGCTTGCCCACAAAGAAGAGCTAATCAGCAAGAAAAAGGCTATGCAGCTCTTCGAAAATAGGATGCTAGAGCAGCTGCCTGCAGGCAAATTTGTGACATTGCAGGCGATACACAGGCACATGTTCGGGGATATTTATGGCTTTGCTGGCGAGCTGCGAACGGTCAACCTGGCGAAGGGTAACTTCCGATTCGCACCACTGATATATCTGGAGGCAGCCCTTACGAATATCGACAAAATGCCTCAGACAAACTTTGATGAAATCATAGAAAAATACGTCGAGATGAACATCGCGCACCCGTTCAGAGAGGGCAACGGCCGCAGCCTTCGCATCTGGCTCGACCATATCCTGAAGACGGAAATCGGCAAGGTGGTTGACTGGAGCAAGGTGGACAAAGAGGATTACCTGCTCGCCATGGAGCGCAGCCCAATAAAAGATATAGAAATCAAGACGATTCTGATGGCAGCACTGACGGACGAGGTAGATAGCCGCGAGGTCTACATGAAAGGCATCGACCATAGCTACTACTATGAGGGCTATGTGACATACAAGACCGATGAGCTGTAGCCAAGACGGAGCACGATTACACTCGCTGCAAACTGCAGTATCAAAAAAGATGTTAAAAACAAGGCAGTGACTGATAAGTTATTGCCTTGTTTGTTTGGCGCTATAACGCTTTTAGTGGTTGGACGTTAGTGGGGGTCTAACTTTACAGGTGGTTTTAGCAAAAACAACAGAGTATGTACAGACTTCGTTCTAGTTTTACATACTCTGTTTTTTATTGCGAAAAAATATAACCTGTACTTAAAAATTTAAGGGTTTATTTAAAACTTTATAGATGAATTTTTGTTTAGCGAGTATAGAACTCTTTTTCTGAACCTGTCAAA
>CAVAON010000027.1:20378-24194 GCA_963590215.1 Anaerovoracaceae bacterium
TGTCAAAGTTTCTGTATCCCGCAGCGGATGCTTTCAGCAGCTTTATACGGGAATTGATAGACTCTACTGGACCATTGGATATTCGTCTTCCATCTACTCTGTCAAAACTGTTTATTATCTCGTTATGCCATTTTGAAAGGCTGCTTGCAACCGTCTTGAATTCCGGCGCACTAAAAGTCTTTAAATCTTTGATATAGTGGTTAAGCCTGCCCTCTATATCATCTTCTGTGGCATCCCTGTTGATATCGAGATAATCCTCTTTCAGCATATATGCAACTTCAAGTTCAGGATCGAATTCAAGCATCAAATTAACAAGTTCCCTTGCGAGTATATGTTTTTTTCCGATATCGGAAATATATTTAGGACGTACAACTTCTGGTTAGAAGGTATTTCTCTGTAAGCTTTGTTTAAAAGCCAAGTATATTTTTTCAGAAGATAGTATTC
This sequence comes from Anaerovoracaceae bacterium, assembly GCA_963590215.1. Classification (GTDB taxonomy): domain Bacteria; phylum Bacillota; class Clostridia; order Peptostreptococcales; family Anaerovoracaceae; genus UMGS973. Next base: position 20,823 of record CAVAON010000027.1, read on the forward strand.
ATCTGATTTTCTGTCGAAACTGTTCATAACTCTTACACGAACTTTTGTAAAGGCTCTGTTTATTAAGGCTATGACATGGAAACTGTCTACACATATCTTTGCATCAGGCAGATAAACAGAAGCAATATCCCTGTATGTATCCCACATATCCATAGAAACATATTTTACAGTTTTACGGGTATCTCTGCTGATGGAGGAGAAATACTTTGCAAGAGTGTATTTCTTTCTGTCAGGAAGCAAATCATAAACCTGAGATGATTTAAAATCAGCCAGAACACAGGCATAGACTTTCTGATGATACTTTACTGCATATACTTCGTCCATGCATAGAATATCAGGCAGAGGCATTGAAGATATGCCTGCATGAGCATCGAAGATGCGCTCTGCGGTGGTTACAGAAACAGAGGCCTCTTTTGCGGCTATAGCAAAAGAGGCCCGGGGATCCTTTAACATATTCATAACACGCAGTATGGTATACTTTGAAATTCTTCTGCCAGGCATTGCAAAGGGATTTCTTTCAGGAAACACTTTGCCGCATACAGGGCAGATATATCTTCTCTGATTGTAAACGATAGTGGTATCAAGACCGTTAAAGATAGAGTGGGTAATACTTCTTTTACGGTAGCTGTGTGTTTTAGAAGAAGTGTTTTTGCAAGCAGGGCATGCAAATTACGCTTAAACAGGACACCCGTTCTGCTGTTGCAGAACGGGCATTACGTTTTTAGCGGTACGAAAGTCCGCAGCTTTTGTTACTCACGCATACTCACCCCATTCATTTCTAACCGATAGGTATGGCGCTTATCTGTAATACGGGTAAGACATGCATCCGCATATGTATTGTCTGTAAACATATCAAACCATGCACTCACTGGAAATTGTGAAATAATAACGGTTGATTTTCTACCATCTCTGGTATCAATAATCTCAAACAGATCTCGACATTTATCCAAATCGAGTTCCATAAGGCCAAAATCATCTATCACAAGCAGATCAAGTTTTGCCAATCTGTTCAGATATTCCAGGTTCGTAGATTTAATTCGAGCCTGCTCCATTTCATTCATAAGTGTATTTGCTTTTATGTATTTTACACTTTTGGATTGTCTCATTGCAGTAATGCAGAAAGCATTAACCAAATAGGTTTTACCACTGGCAGAAGCCCCCGTTACTATGAGATTTTTTCCTTCGTCTACCCAGTGACATGTACTTAACCTCTCAATTGTCTGCGTATCGAGTTGACGATCCGGTCGATAAATGCTCTCATCCAAATCTGCTGCAGGATATCTAAGATGAGAGCCCTTCATGAGACGGTTAAACCGTTTGTCAGCCCTCGATTGCCATTCGGCATCCACCATTGCAGTCATACGTTCAACAAAGGTATTGAGATCCGCGTTGGGATCCTTCAATTGCTCTTCAAGGGCATGTGCCATCGCAGGAACGTGAAAACTTTTAAGCCGCATAACAAGTGCGTGCTCTTGAGGCGTTATTGTAATATTATCATTGGGATTCATTTGTATGCCTCCTTTCCGCGTATATTCTTATGCGAAGGGAGTTTTCCTCTTATGCTTGTATCGCTGTCAGAATGATTGTTTTGCATCATTCCAAGCACTTTTTTGAAATATGAATACTTGCATGCATTAGTTTCAATGCATTTCTCAGCAGCTGCCTGAACTGCCCAAAGAGGAACATCCTTGCACGAATGAAGCACGCCCGCACAGCTTTTGTATGCTTGCTCTTCATGTTTGTAACTACGGAGCATTCTGTCAATGAAAGTTGACATAGCAGAGCCATAAGAAGAAGCCCATCTGCGGTAATAGGATCCGTCGTGAGCGTTAATTTCCTTGTAATACAGGTGCTCAGGAGGCATATGACTATCCTCTGTAACATATAGAGGAAAATCACGGTAAGATCTTGGATGCCGGCAGATAAGACGATTGTACTCATCACAAATACGTATTTCTGCCATTGTAGCTTTGAGAATTGCAGGCTTGCCCAGATAGGTATACAATACAGAATAGTAGTGGGCATCATATTCAAGATGATAATTTTCCGGGACTTTAAGAAAGTATTTGTAATCACAAAGCATATAATTCTCATTTGGAAGTGGGTTCATACGTGGTTTGTCATACTTTTCAAATCCGTTTACACGTGATTTTCTAATATCGGATTTTTTCTGGAAAGGGCGTTGATTGATGCCTGCTATAATTTCTTTTGTGGTAGCATTCAATGCCTCAAATGAAGTATAGGTTTGTTTCTTTAATTCTTCTACCAGATGAGTTTCTAAAAACCGCACATGATTTTCAACTGTTGCTTTACCTTTTGGCTTCCGTGGAGGCGGAGGGAGAACAATCGTATCATAAAAAGACTCTAGGTCTGAAAATGCTGACTGCAGTATCAGCTCATCTTTGCTATGCTTGGTAACAGCTGTTTTTAGATTATCCGGCACAAGATATTTGGGAACTGCACCATAGTAAGATAAAGCATGCACTGTGCCAGTGATAAAATGATTCAATTTTTCATCTGGAAAAACTTCCGCATAGACAATGCTGCTGAAACCAAGCGTAGTCGCAAAAATATGGACCTTTTTAAGTTCTCCGGTAGCAGTATCCAACAATAGCTTGGGTTGATCCCCAACCCAGTCAATATACATTTTTTCACCGGGTACACGTTCTACAGGCATAGATACTTTGGAGTCTCCATATGTATCTGTCATGAATTCCCTATACAACTTGTAAAATTGTGATAGCTGATACCCGTTAGGATTTTCCTTTTTGTACTCAAGCCATAGAAAGCTCAAATCAGCGTTTTTGCCCATTTTAATCATCTGTTCATGAATTTTTTCAAAATCCGGCATGGGAATATCTTTATGGCGGAGATTTTCTTTTGGATAAATGAGATCAACAACTTTTGAGGTGGGCATCTGCCGAAGATCATCAAGAGATAATCCGGATTCTTTGAATCGATTCATGATTAATGCGATTCCACTTCGGCCGATTCGATAACGGTTTTGTACTTTGTCATAGCTGACATTGTTAAGTCGAAGCTCTATGACACCAAGAATAGTATTATAGTCGTGCATAATAGTTCCTCCTTGCACTGTGATAAAAAGTAATAACTTATATCACAATAATAAAGGAAAAACGTACCGATGAGTCGGAAAAATTATACCGCTAAATCAGAATGGGTGTACCGCCGATTTCAGAATGGGCATCCCGTTCGAGCGGAATTTGCACAGAGAAGGTGGATATGGCCAAGGCCTTAAAAGCTAAAGGTGTTGATGCTGATATAATTGCTGAGGTTTCAGGGCTGCCTGCAAGGAACATTGAGAGTATGTAATAGCTGTGATAAAGGAAATTAAAATTTTTCGGTATATAT
>CAVAON010000028.1:0-14833 GCA_963590215.1 Anaerovoracaceae bacterium
ATTGTACCGATGTTTACATGCGGTTTTGTTCTTTCAAATTTAGCTTTTGCCATTTTATTTCTCCTTTATGTTACCTTAACATCTATTTGTTGATTTTCTCTATAAGGTTGTCTGGCAGTTTTTCGAAGTGGTCAAACTGCATTACATATACTCCCCGACCCTGGGTCTTGGAGCGAAGATCTGTCGCATAACCGAACATCTCCGAAAGAGGCACATATCCTCTTACTGCAACAGCTCCATTGTTCATATCTGAACCTTCGATTCTGCCTCGTCTTGAGCTTATATCACCGATTACATCTCCCATATACTCTTCGGGAACTGTAACCTCCACTTTGAACACAGGTTCAAGCAGCACAGGATTTGCTTTTTTGGCAGCTTCTCTGAATGCCATTGATGCAGCAATCTTGAATGCCATTTCTGATGAGTCAACCTCATGGTATGAACCATCATACAGCTCAACAGCCACATCGACAACCTGATATCCTGCTATTGGACCTGATTCCATAGCTTCTTTGATTCCGTCTTCAATCTTAGGAATATATTCCTTAGGAATAGCTCCGCCGACAATTGAGTTGGTGAACTTAAATCCTTCACCAGGCTCAGTAGGACTAAGTTTGATCTTAACATGACCATACTGACCGTGACCACCGCTCTGCTTTGCATACTTGTGATCAACATCTGCAGTGCCTGTAACTGTTTCTTTGTATGAAACCTGAGGTTTACCCACATTTGCTTCAACCTTGAACTCCCGAAGCAATCTGTCAACAATTATCTCAAGATGAAGTTCTCCCATACCGGCTATAATCGTCTGTCCTGTATCTTCGTTAGTATAAGTTTTAAACGTAGGGTCTTCCTCTGCAAGCTTGGCCAGTGCTATACCCATTTTTTCCTGTCCTGCTTTAGTCTTAGGCTCAATAGCTATTTCTATTACAGGATCAGGGAATTCCATTGATTCAAGAATTATCTCTTTCTTCTCATCACAGAGTGTATCACCTGTAGTAGTATCTTTGAGACCTACTGCAGCAGCAATGTCTCCTGAATATACTTCTGCGATTTCCTCTCTCTTGTTGGCATGCATCTGAAGAATTCTTCCGATTCTTTCTTTTTTGCCTTTAGTTGAGTTGTATACATAGGAGCCTGATTTCAAAGTTCCTGAATATACTCTGAAGAAAGCAAGTTTTCCGACAAATGGATCTGCCATAATTTTAAATGCAAGTGCCGCAAAAGGACCATTGTCATCTGCAGGTCTTTCCGCTTCTTCATTGCGACCCGGGATAATACCTTTGATAGGAGGTATATCAAGCGGTGACGGCATAAAGTCTACAACCGCATCCAGCATAAGCTGAACTCCCTTGTTTCTGTAAGCGGAACCGCATGTCACAGGAACCATTTCTCCTGCTATGGTCATTTTTCGAATAGTATCTTTGATTTCCTTAGTTGTAAACTCTTCACCCTCAAGGTATTTCATCATGAGTTCCTCACTGCCTTCAGCAACTGCTTCAAGCAGCTTGTCACGCCACTCCTGTGAAATTTTCTTTAGGTCTTCAGGAATCTCTGCTTTTTCGTATTCTTTTCCAAGATCGTCTTTGTATATCTCTGCTTCCATATTAATCAGGTCAACGATACCAATAAAGGTATCCTCTGCACCGATAGGAAGCTGGATAGGAACAGCATTTGCTTTTAATCTATCCTTAACCATACCTACGACTCTATAAAAGTCTGCGCCCATAATGTCCATTTTGTTGACAAATATCATTCTTGGTACGCCATACTTTTCGGCCTGACGCCATACAGTCTCCGACTGAGGCTCAACCCCGCCCTTTGCGCAAAGCACTGTTACGGCTCCATCTAATACTCTGAGGGATCTTTCTACTTCAACTGTGAAGTCAACGTGACCCGGAGTATCAATTATATTGATTCTATTGCCTTTCCATTGTGCTGTAGTAGCTGCAGAGGTTATCGTAATACCACGTTCCTGCTCCTGCTCCATCCAGTCCATGGTAGCAGCACCTTCGTGGGTTTCACCTAGCTTGTGAGTTCTGCCTGTATAGAAAAGTATTCTTTCAGTTGTTGTGGTTTTTCCGGCATCTATATGTGCCATTATACCGATGTTCCTAGTTTTTTCCAGCGGAAAACTTCTAGCCATGTGTATAGCCTCCTTTCGCTAAAATAAAAAATTTTACCTGACACATCAACATTAAAATCTGTAGTGAGCGAAAGCCTTGTTGGCTTCTGCCATCTTGTGTGTGTCTTCTTTTTTCTTTACTGATGCACCTGTTTCGTTTGCTGCATCCATAATTTCCTTGGCCAGTCTGTCAGACATTGTTTTTTCGCCTCTAAGTCTTGTGTACTTGGTAAGCCATCTTAAACCCAGTGTCTGTCTTCTTTCAGGTCTTACTTCCATAGGTACCTGATAGTTGGCACCACCGACTCTTCTTGCTTTTACTTCAAGAACCGGCATAATATTGTTCATTGCTTTTTCAAAAACTTCCAGTGGATCTTCGCCAGTAGTCTCTTTTACCTTGTCAAATGCAGTGTAAACGATCTGCTGCGCAACACCCTTTTTACCATCAAGCATAATGCTGTTAATAAGCTTAGCTACAACAACACTGCCGTATATTGGATCTGGAAGCACTTCCCTCTTAGGGACGTTTCCTTTTCTTGGCATTTTTCTTCCCTTCCGTCCGTCTTAAACGGACTAACTCATATTCTTCGCATTCTGCTTTACCTGCCTAATACTCCAAAGATATTCTTCTCAGGCAAATTTGAGCAAAAGTTACTCTTCCGTTCAGCCTTTGGAACTGCCGAAAGCATAGGGTTTCGGTACTCGACTCTGTTTTCCGTGCGAATGGCGGTACAAAGCCGTTAATGTCAATTGTATCTTGGCATAATTTCCCGATTAATTCCTATTTCTTTTTAGGTCTCTTAGCGCCATATTTGGAACGAGCCTTTTTTCTGTCTGCAACACCTGCAGCATCAAGTGTACCTCTTACGATATGGTATCTTACACCTGGAAGGTCTTTAACTCTTCCGCCTCTGATAAGTACAACACTGTGTTCCTGAAGGTTATGACCTATACCAGGAATGTATGCTGTTACTTCAATACCATTTGTAAGACGAACTCTCGCAACTTTTCTAAGAGCTGAATTAGGCTTCTTAGGAGTAACTGTCTTTACTGATGTGCAAACTCCTCTTTTCTGAGGGGAATTGCCGTCAGTAGCAACTCTCTTGATTGAGTTCATCCCCTTCAAAAGAGCCGGTGCAGTTGACTTTTTCTCGCTGCTTGTTCTACCCTGACGTACTAATTGATTAATAGTAGGCATTTGGTTCTCCTTTCCTCGTCTTGCTGGCGATTTCTCTAATCGGGAAAATCGTTTGCAATTAATTATATATTTCAAGCCTTAACAGCTTAAAAACACAGTTATCGCTGGCTCTGGCTGTCCTTAATTCAAGGTATGCAAAACCAAAGCCAACGATTATTTTATCACAAATAATGCATCTGTGTCAAACAGATTTTAGTTTTCGTCATCTTCAAATTCGATGATTTCAGGCATCCCAAAGAAGCTTTCGTCTTCCACTTCTTCAAACATATCCTCTACCGGTTCCATGATATCCTCAGGCTGCTTGTCTTCGACTTCTTCTTCAAACTGTGCAGCATACTGCGCAGCTTCATAAGCCTCCATGAGCTCCTGATTAACACCGTAATCCAGCTCGATGTTTCTGTATCTCTTCATTCCTGTGCCAGCAGGAATAAGCTTACCGATTATGACGTTTTCTTTAAGGCCCTGCAGCTTATCGTTCTTGCCTTTGATAGCTGCATCTGTCAGAACCCTTGTAGTCTCCTGGAACGATGCTGCTGACAGGAATGAGTTCGTCGCAAGAGATGCCTTGGTGATACCAAGCAGCACTCTATCGGCTTTTGCAGGTTCTCCGCCTTCTTCAACAACCTTCTGATTAGCCTCTTCTATCTCAAATTTACTGTAGAGTCCACCCGGAAGCAGGTCTGTATCTCCTGATTCGTCGATCTTGAACTTTGAAAGCATTTGATTTACAATTACTTCAACGTGTTTGTCATTGATATCTACACCCTGATTCTTGTATACCCTTTGCACTTCCTTGAGCAGATACTGGTATACTCCCTCTGCACCGTTTAATCTGAGTATGTCATGAGGATTAAGAGGTCCTTTGGTTATAGGGCTTCCCGCAAGAATGTAGTCACCTTCTTTAACTTTAAGGATAGCTCCGTAAGGAACCGTATATGATCTTTCCTCATCACCTCTGATTATAACTTCTCTCTTGCTGCCTCTTCTTTCAATCGAAACAACAGTGCCGTCAGCTTCACAGATTTCTGCGATTCCTTTAGGCTTTCTTGCTTCAAAAAGCTCTACGACTCTCGGCAGACCCTGAGTAATGTCGCTTCCTGCTACACCACCTGTATGGAAAGTTCTCATTGTAAGCTGCGTACCAGGTTCTCCGATTGACTGAGCTGCTGTTATACCGACAGCTTCACCGATATTTACGCTTTCTCCTGTTGCCAGATTTCTGCCATAGCATCTTGCACAAAGACCTGTTCTGCTGTGGCATGTCATAATTGATCTGATAGCTACTGATTCTATGCCTGCTTCTTCTATTGCTTCAGCATTTTCTTCTGTAATTTCTTCGTTTTGCTCAACTATTATCTCACCTGTCTTAGGATCACATACATCTGTAAGTGCAGTTCTCCCTATAATTCTCAGCTTGAGGCTTTCGATTTCTTCTTTGTCGTCTCTGAAAGCTCTTACCTCGATACCTTCATCAGTACCGCAATCCTGCTCTCTGATGATAATATTGTGAGATACATCTACAAGTCTTCTTGTCAGATAACCTGAATCGGCCGTACGAAGGGCTGTATCTGCCAGACCTTTTCTGGCTCCGTTTGTTGATATGAAGTAATCCAGTACTGACAGACCTTCTCTGAAGTTGGCTTTGATTGGAATCCTTACGGTTTCACCGTTGGCTTTAGCCATAAGCCCTCTCATGCCGCCTATCTGTCTGATCTGGTTCTTGCTTCCTCTGGCTCCCGAATGTGCCATTATGAACAGGTTGTTAAGTGTTCCAAGCGAATCCATAAGAGCATCGGCAACATCATCTGTTGTCTTATGCCATATCTTGATGATTTTTTCGTCGCACTCTTCTCTTGAAGCAAGACCTTTTCGATATGCGTTTTCGTATTTTTCAACCTGATGCTCTGCAGCTTCGATGATTTTTTCTTTTTCTTCAGGTATTTCCATGTCGGAAATGCTGATTGTTATAGCCGCCTTGGTCGAATAATGGAATCCTGTATCCTTGATATAGTCAAGCATCAGTACAGTTCCTGTATTTCCGTGTGCTCTGTAGCACTTGTCAATAATTTTACCGAGTTTCTTCTTGTCGCAGAGGAAATCGACCTCAAGTGAATACTGGTCTATAGTTCTGTCTACAAAACCCAGATCCTGAGGAATTCCCTGGTTAAATATGAACCTTCCTACTGTGGATTCTATAATTCTGCCTTCTGTATCGTTTTCGTCTTTGTACATTCTGACTTTGACTCTTGCATGAATACCTACGGCACCTGTCTGATATGCCATAAGCATTTCATCCATATCCGTAAATATTTTGCCGTCACCCTTCTCTGCTGCCGTGTTTCTTTCTTCAACACCAGGATGTGTCAGATAATATGAACCCAGTATCATATCCTGTGTAGGAGTAGTTATAGGTGAGCCATCCTTTGGAGCCAGTATATTGTTTACTGACAGCATCAGAAATCTTGCTTCCGCCTGTGCCTCAACTGAAAGAGGTACATGAACTGCCATCTGGTCGCCGTCAAAGTCGGCATTAAATGCAGTACAAACCAGCGGATGAAGCTTAATTGCCTTACCTTCTACAAGTACAGGTTCAAATGCCTGTATACCCAGTCTATGCAGGGTCGGTGCACGGTTAAGCATTACAGGATGTTCTTTGATAACATCCTCAAGGACATCCCATACTTCCGGTCTTACTTTTTCGACCATTCTCTTGGCACTCTTGATATTGTGAGCCTGACCGTCTTCTACAAGTTTTTTCATAATGAACGGTTTGAACAGCTCAAGTGCCATTTTTTTAGGAAGTCCGCACTGATAAAATCTCAGCTCTGGTCCTACTACGATTACCGAACGGCCTGAGTAGTCAACACGCTTACCCAGAAGATTTTGTCTGAATCTTCCCTGCTTACCTTTTAGCATATCTGAAAGGGATTTAAGAGGTCTCGATCCAGGTCCCGTAACTGGTCTGCCTCTTCTACCGTTATCTATAAGGGCATCTACTGATTCCTGCAGCATCCTTTTTTCATTTCTTACGATAATGTCAGGCGCTCCAAGCTCCAGCAGCCTTTTGAGTCTGTTGTTTCTGTTTATAACTCTTCTGTACAGGTCGTTTAAGTCAGATGTTGCGAATCTGCCTCCATCAAGCTGTACCATAGGTCTCAAATCAGGCGGGATAACAGGAATAACATCCATAATCATCCACTCAGGCTTATTATGTGAAAGTCTCAGGGCTTCAACGACCTCAAGTCTTCTTACGATTCTGATTTTTTTCTGACCCGTTGCTCCTTTGAGCTTCTCTCTCAAATCTTTGGAAAGCTCATCAAGATCTATCTGACAAAGCAGTTCTTTTACTGCTTCTGCACCCATTGCAGCCCTGAACTCGTTTCCGTATTTTTCTTTTGCTTCTCTGTACTGGTTTTCAGACAGAATTTCCTTGTAACCAAGCTCTGTATTCCCAGGTTCAGTTACTATATATGCTGCAAAATAGAGTATTTTTTCGAGGTTTCTTGGTGACATATCAAGAATAAGTCCCATTCTTGACGGTATGCCTTTGAAGTACCAGATATGTGATACAGGAGCCGCAAGCTCAATGTGTCCCATTCTTTCTCTTCTTACCTTTGCTTTGGTAACCTCAACGCCGCAACGGTCACATACAATTCCTTTGTATCTGATTCTTTTGTATTTACCGCAATGACATTCCCAGTCCTTCATAGGCCCGAAAATTTTCTCACAGAAAAGTCCGTCTCTTTCGGGTTTGAGTGTTCTGTAGTTGATTGTTTCAGGCTTGGTTACTTCACCATGTGACCAGCTCAGAATCTTTTCTGTAGATGCAAGACCTACCTGCAGTGATTCAAAATTGTTCAGCTCATAGCTGTTGTTTGTATTTTCACTCATTGAAGTACCTCCCCTTTCCTATAACTTTTCATCAAATTCTTCTTCATAGTCGAAATCATCTTCAAAGACATCATCTTCTTCAGATATATCTTTGGCCAACTCCTGTTCAAGCTCCTCTTCAGCAGCTCTATCAGCATCGACATCAACAATATCCTTGATTTCTGTCGGCTCATCATATTCTGATGAATCTCTGATGGCAACTTCTTCATTGTCTTCCGAAAGAACCTTGACATCAAGGCCCAGGCTCTGCATTTCCTTGATCAGAACCTTGAATGACTCAGGAATGCCAGGCTCAGGGATATTCTCTCCCTTTACTATTGCTTCATAAGTCTTGACACGTCCCACTATATCGTCGGATTTTACTGTCAGGATTTCCTGAAGCGTATATGCAGCACCGTAAGCTTCAAGGGCCCATACTTCCATCTCACCGAAACGCTGACCGCCAAACTGGGCTTTACCGCCAAGAGGCTGCTGTGTAACAAGTGAGTACGGCCCTGTACTTCTTGCATGAATCTTGTCATCAACAAGATGATGCAGCTTGAGCATATACATATATCCTACTGTTACAGGATTATCAAATGGAAGTCCTGTTCTGCCGTCACGAAGCTGCAGCTTACCTGTTTTGGAATATCCGCATTCGTCAAGCAGTTCAATTATATCTTTTTCGGTTGCACCGTCAAATACCGGTGTTGAAATATACCAGTCCTTGCTTTTTGCTGCAAGTCCCAGATGCACTTCAAGCACCTGTCCTACGTTCATTCGGGACGGTACACCCAGAGGGTTAAGCATTACCTGAAGCGGAGTTCCGTCTTCGAGGAAAGGCATATCCTCTTCAGGAAGTATTCTTGAGATAACACCTTTGTTTCCATGTCTTCCGGCCATCTTGTCGCCAACCTGGATTTTTCTCTTGGTTGCTATATAGCATCTTACCAGTTTGTTTACTCCAGGAGGAAGCTCATCGCCGTTTTCTCTTGAAAATATCTTGACATCTACAATTATACCTGCTTCACCATGAGGAACTCTAAGTGATGTATCTCTTACCTCTCTTGCCTTTTCTCCGAAAATTGCTCTTAAGAGTCTTTCTTCTGCAGACAGCTCTGTTTCTCCTTTTGGAGTAACCTTGCCTACAAGTATATCTCCTGCCTTAACCTCAGCACCGATTCTGATAATACCTTCTTCATCAAGGTCTTTGAGTGCATCTTCACCGACATTAGGTATATCTCTTGTAATTTCTTCAGGTCCAAGCTTGGTATCTCTTGCCTGAGCTTCGTATTTTTCGATGTGAAGTGATGTCAGAACGTCTTCCATTATGAGGCGTTCATTCAGAATGATAGCATCCTCGTAGTTGTACCCTTCCCATGTCATGAAGCCTATGAGCAGGTTTTTGCCCAATGCAACCTCGCCGTTTTCGGTTGAAGGTCCATCTGCAAGCACCTCATCAGCCTCAACGTGCTCTCCATGGAATACAATACTCCTCTGGTTGACACATGTACCCTGATTTGATCTTTTAAATTTGAGCAGCTTGTATTCGTCTCTGCCCTCACCGTCATCTCTGAGCACAACAATTCTGTCTGCATCTACAAACTCTACTGTTCCTGAATGCTTTGCAACAGTAACGACTCCTGAGTCTTTAGCTGCTCTATATTCCATACCTGTACCTACTCTCGGCGCTTCTGTCACCAGTAGAGGTACTGCCTGTCTTTGCATGTTTGAACCCATCAGAGCACGGTTGGCGTCATCGTTTTCGAGGAAAGGTATCATAGCTGTTGCAACTGATACTACCTGCCTTGGTGATACGTCCATATAGTCAACTTTGTCTCTGTCATAAAGGTCGATTTCGCCGCCAAGGCCACGTCCTGCAACTTTTCTGTTTACAAATCTTCCTTCTGAATCCAAAGGCTCATTGGCCTGTGCAATGATGAGAGTTTCTTCTTCATCTGCAGTAAGATATCTGATTTCGTCTGTTACGATACCTTTTTCTTTGTCTACAATTCTATATGGTGTTTCAATAAACCCGTATTTGTTGATAATACCGTAGGTTGCAAGAGAACCTATAAGGCCTATGTTAGGTCCTTCCGGTGTTTCTATAGGGCACATTCTGCCGTAATGAGAGTCGTGTACATCTCTAACGTCAAAGCCTGCTCTTTCTCTTGAAAGACCTCCAGGGCCAAGTGCCGACAGTCTTCTCTTGTGAGTAAGCTCTGCAAGAGGATTTGTCTGATCCATAAACTGTGACAGCTGTGAGCTTCCGAAGAATTCTTTAACAGCAGCTGTCACCGGCCTTATATTCATAAGTGCCTGCGGCGTAGTTGCCTCTATATCCTGAGTTGTCATTCTTTCTTTGACTACTCTTTCCATCCTTGCAAGGCCGATTCTGAACTGATTCTGAAGAAGTTCTCCCACAGTTCTCAGTCTTCTGTTGCCCAGATGGTCTATATCATCTACTGTGCCGATACCCAGTCTGAGATTCAGAATATAGCTTACTGATGCGATAATATCATCTATAATTATATGTTTAGGTGACAGATCGTTTTTTCTTGCAGCAAGAGCCTCTTTAATATCTTCCTCTGTCTGGTTTTCAGCAAGTATTTCTTTTAATACAGGGTAGTATACTGTCTGTTCTACCCGTGTATCGGAAATATCAAATTCTATGTATGTTTTGATATCTACAAAATTGTTACCTATTACTCTTGTTATTTCGTCTTCATTGCCAACGCCTTTGCCATATACATTTACGACTTTAACTCCCGCGTTCTCTATAACAATGGCTGTATCTCTGTCTATCTTGCCGCCTGCTTCGATGATGATTTCTCCTGTATTAGGGTCAATTACATCCTCAGCTGTAATAGCACCTGCAAGTCTTGCACTTATTGCAAGTTTTTTGTTGTATTTGTATCTTCCGACCTTGGCCAGGTCATATCTCTTCGCATCAAAGAAAAGAGAATTAATCAGCTGCTGTGCACTGTCTACTGTCGGAGGTTCACCCGGTCTTAATTTTTTGTATATTTCTTTGAGTCCGTCCTCAAAATTGTCTGTTGTGTCTTTCTCGAGAGTCTTCATCAGCCGTTCATCATCGCCGAAGATATCAAGAATCTCCTGGTTTGTCCCAAAGCCCAGTGCTCTGAGCAAAGTTGTTATAGGCTGTTTTCTGGTACGGTCAACTCTTACGGAAATAATTTCGTTTGAGTCTGTTTCGTATTCCAGCCATGCACCTCTATTGGGGATAACCTGTGCCGAAAACAGTTTGTTGTTGGATTTGTCAATTTCTAAACTGTAGTATGGTCCTGGAGAACGAACAAGCTGTGTAACAACTACTCTCTCAGCTCCATTATATATAAATGTGCCTTTTTCGGTCATAAGAGGGAAATCTCCCATAAAAACTTCCTGCTCCTTAACCTCTCCGGTTTCCTTGTTGATTAGTCTTACGCGGACTTTGAGAGGTGCTGCATATGTTACATCTCTCTCCTTACATTCTTCCTGCTCATACTTTGGAGGGTCGTTCAAAGAATAATCGATAAATTCCAGTGCAAGATTACCTGCATAGTCCTGGATTGGGGATATGTCTTCAAACACTTCTTTTAGGCCTTCCTCAATGAACCAATTATACGACTCAGTCTGTATCTGGATCAGATTCGGCATCTGCGCAACTTCATCAATCTTTGAAAAAGTCATACGCTCTTTTTTACCTAATTTAACTGGCTTTGGCATATTCATCACTCCTTATATATTCAACAAATCGCAGTGCAACTACATTGCGTGGCAGTCTATTATAATATCATAGAGTCGTCAAATAGTCAAGCAATAAATATATTCCATATTATAGCATTTTACCCATGTATATTCTGTGCTATCGCCTGTCAGATAAAAACGTGCCGGCGTTCCTACCTTATTTAGTTACTTTAACTTTAACTCCTATTCCGCCATAAACCTTAATCTCGCCAAGAATATTACCACTTGTATACGTTATATATCTGCCTTTGCATTTGTACGAATAAACTCCTTTGGGCAGAGGATACACATATGCACTGCCCTTCTTGACTCCAGTGATTCTACCATAGCTGTTTACAGTTGCAACTGATTCCTTTGATGAAACCCATTTTACACTCAGCGGTAAAAGCGTGCTTCCATTGATACTCTTCATAAGCCTTTTGAAATTGCTGAATGTCTGCTTACCTTTGTAGGTAAATGTGTACTTGTCAACGCTTTTAAGGTTAACCGTTTCATCCACGGCAACCTTTACAGCTGCAGGAGATGCAGTATACAGCTGGAACTTTACCGAATCCGTAAGCGCATTTGCATTTGTTACTGATAAAATCAATACAAATATCAGTGTAAATGTGATTATTCTTGCTTTCTTTTTCATTTTATCCTCCTTATTTAAACACCGGCACGCAAAAAAGGCATAAAAAAAACCGCTTACGCGGTTTTCCTTACACCTTTTCACGCTACTATTTTAACACACCCCGTTTTCACCGTCAATTCTTTTTTGAAAATCAATCTACACATTGAAATTTCAACGTTTTAACGCCACTTGACAAAGCCTTTTGCGGTCAAAAATAATTCAAATTTTATTTTCCATTTTTGTCATCAATACAGACCATATCCCAAGGAGCAATGCCGTAACTCCTGCAGTAATATAGGCAAGGCTGGTTGCATCCCCTGCTGATACAGAAATTACTGACAGTATGAGAGGCGTTACAAACTGCGCAAGATACATTGCCGCTGAGATCATAGGCATTACAGTAGTCGCTGCCATTCGCCCAGCCTTTGCAGATGCTGTGGATATAATGTATGGGATTCCTGTTCCGTTGGCAAAGCCTATGCAAGCAGAGCCTGCCAGTGCACCTGCCCATCCGCCTAATGCAAGCAGCATATATCCTGCAAAAAATAATACCGGTGCCACATATGCAGTTTTTCTTCCAATCCTTTTTTTAATGTGCACAAACAGCAAACCTCCTGCAAAAGCCACAAGATCTGCACCTGCCATTATAGCTGTGACAGCTCCTGTTGAAATCACTCCCTCTTTCGCAGTTTCAATAGCAAAATTACTTGGATATACAAAGAATGTGAACATCAGCAGAAACATTGCAATTACAAAGGCATAATATTTCCTGAAGTTACCTTTTTCTTTTTCATGCTTTTCTTCTCTTGCAACAAGCTTTTCATTTGGTAAAAACAATATACAAAGCACTATACTTATGAATCCCATCAGGTATACAAGAAAGCTCAGCCTCCAGCTTATCTGTGCCAGCATACCTGCTATAAGGGTTGCAACCACACCGCCCATTTGGTTCATGGCAGATGAATATCCCATAAGTCTGTCCTGTTTGTCTCTGGTATAGTAAAATGCCAGGAGCCCTGTTGACATGGGCATTATAATTCCTACTCCTATACCCACAAGTGCTCTGAATATGAGCACAGCATATATATTGCTGAAAAGTCCTGCAGCACAGCCTCCTGCAGTATACAGCACCAGTCCTGCAAGTAGCAGAGTTCTCGATTTGAATTTCCGGCAAAGCCCTGAAAAAAACATGTTTGTTATAAATATAAACAGCGCCGGCACACTTATAATAAGCTGTACCAGAGTTTTATCAGCATCCGAGAAATATTCCCTTATTGTATCAAGAGCCGGTGCCACTGCAGCTCCTGCCATTACTGTAAGCAGAGACAGGGAAAGTATACTCACAGTCAACCTGATTCTTCTTTCTTTTTTCATAAATATCATCCTTTCCAAAAAAAATAAGCGCAAGTCCATCTGGACTTACGCTTTCGCAGCTCGATATAAATATCATATCATATTCGTTTTAAAAAAATCAAGTTTTTTCTATAGGATCAGCTCTATTACAGAAACAACTGCTCCTCCAATAAGCATTGTTGCCGGCAGTGTTACAAACCATGTTGTAAAAATATTGCCTGCAACGCCCCATTTAACAGCTGACGCTCTTTTAGCTGTACCTGCACCCATTATCGATGTGGTTATTACCTGAGTTGTGCTGACAGGTGCACCAAGGAATGTCATGAACTCAATTACCAGAGCCGATGATGTCTGTGCAGCAAACCCTGATGCCGGAGTAAGCTTTGTCACTCCTCTGCCCATGGTTTTCATAACCTTCCATCCACCCAGGGATGTACCCAAAGCCATAACAACAGCACACGAAATTTTAACCCAGAAAGGAACGCCGCTGCCCTCTTCAAGAAGACCTCCCGTTATAAGGGAGAGGGTTATGATTCCCATTGTTTTCTGGGCATCGTTATTACCATGGCTGAATGCAACAAATGCCGAAGAAAAAATCTGCAGTTTCAAAAACAGTTTATTGACCTTGAGATTTGACCATTTTTCAAAAATCCTATAAATCAGTTTCATAAACAGAAATCCGATTATAAGGCCCAGGATAGGCGATGTGAACAGTGGGATTATTACTTTAGTCACGACACCTGACCATATAATATGCTCAGCGCTCATCATATATACAATCACAGCTCCCACAAGGCTTCCTATCAGAGCATGTGATGAACTGCTTGGTATGCCGCGCCACCATGTAAACAGGTTCCATATTATAGCCCCTATCAGTGCCGCAAGTATTACATATTGCTCAAGCTCTACATCCACAAGACCTTTTGATATGGTGCCTGCAACCTTTTCGCTCACCATTGCACCTATGAGATTCATTGCTGCAGCCAAAAGTATGGCTCTTCTCGGTGTCAGAGCCTTCGTATAAACTGCCGTAGCTATGGCATTAGCCGTATCGTGAAACCCGTTTATGAATTCAAATACAAGTGCAGCTATAATTACAACAATAAAAACTGTACTAAGCATTCTTGACCATCACTCCCCTTACAGTATTAGCAAGGCTTTCGCATGCATCAAGAGTATCCTCAAGTCCTTCGTACAGGTCTTTCCATTTAATTATTTCAATAGGATCAGACTCTCCGTTAAATAATTTGTTGAGTGCTCTGCGGAATACTGCATCTCCTATGTTTTCCAGTCTGTTTATTTCAACTATTGCAGCCCTTGATTCCTCAATTTTTTTGGGATTAGGAAGCACATCAAACAGTAATTTCACCTGTTTAACAGCATCGGCTATTACATTTCCCATTTCAACAGCATCATCTCTGAGGGCTTTCACTTCATATATTGTAAACTTACTCGCTATATCCTCCATGTAATCTGCAAGGTCATCCATCTGGTTTGCAATTGCAAATATATCCTCTCTGTCAAAAGGAGTTACAAATGATTCGTTAAGTTCTTTGAGTATATCGTGACATTTAACGTCACATTCTGATTCAGTCATCTTTAAAGCAGCTACGCTTCTTTCAATGTTGCTGTAATCATTTATTATTGCTGCAAAATCTTCTCCCATTTTAACAAGGGAATTCGCAAAATCCTTGAACATTATAAAAAATATGCTCTCTCGTTTGTTTCGTATAGCCATCATACAGCTTCCTTTCTTTTCATTCCGGCTATACAATATATCGGTTTTGTTAAGTCTATTGTCAGTGGAATGTTAAAACTATGTTAAGTCCATGACAAATGTCCTGCATTCTGCCCGATTTTCCAATACAGATTTTACAATCCTTTTTCATTTTTTTCTTTACAGCAATATATAACAATGCTACAA
>CAVAON010000028.1:14843-24128 GCA_963590215.1 Anaerovoracaceae bacterium
AAATAAGGATGGCATTTCTGATTAATCGAAAACTGTACCTGAAATCAGACTCCGCTCAAATGGAATTTAAAAACTGCATCATCTGTCCAATGCAAGAGAGGTGATAAGATGAAAACAGGTTTTATTGGAGCAGGAAAAGTCGGCTTTACTTTAGGCAAATTTTTTGCATCAAACAACATTCATGTGACCGGTTATTACAGCCGGCGCAGAGAATCAGCAGAAGAAGCAGCAGCCTTTACCGGAACAACAGCATATACTGACATCGGTGAATTAATCAAGAACTCTGATGCAGTTTTTTTAACAGTTCCAGACAGCGCTATATCTTCGGTTTTTGAAGAATTAAAAGAGTTTGACCTTACCGGCAGGTCTATATGTCATTGCAGTGGTGCTATGACAGCTTGCGAGGCCTTCCCCGGCATTAAGGATACAGGTGCATACGGTTATTCTATCCATCCACTGTTTCCCTTTCACAGTAAGTACGATACTTACAAGGGACTTGCGGGTGCTTTTTTTTGCCTCGAAGGAGACAGTCTGTATATTGATAATTGGCTCAGGCTTCTGGAATCACTTGGCCTGAATGCAAAAGTGATTCCGCCGGAAGTCAAAACCAGATACCATGCAGCATGCACCATCAGCAGCAATCTTGTCTGCGCTTTGATTCAGGAAAGTCTTGATTTGATGAAGTCATGCGGCTTTACAGAAGACAGTGCACTTGCAGCACTTACCCCGCTTATACAAAATAATATAAACAATATATTGAAACAGGGCCCTGTCGCTGCGCTTACAGGACCAGTCGAAAGAAATGATATACCTACGGTTCTGAAGCATCTTGACTGTTTGCAGCCTCAGACAGAGAAAGACATATATAGAGTTCTATCTCTCAAGCTTGTCGAAATAGCAAGGGTAAAAAAATCACATATCGATTACAGCGAACTAGAAAATATGCTCAGCAAGGAGAAAATATAATGGAAATGAACAAAAAAACAGTATCTACATTACTGGAAATGAAAAAACAAAACGAACGAATTTCAATGCTTACATGTTATGATTATACTACAGCACGCCTTATAGAATCAGCCGGCATTGACACTGTACTTGTAGGTGACAGCCTTGGCATGACAATGCAGGGATACAGTACTACCCTGCCTGTTACAATGGATGAAACCATAATATATGCAAAGAGTGTTGCAAGAGGCTGCAGCAACACATTCGTAATTGCCGACATGCCATTTATGAGCTATCAGATATCAGCAGCACAAGCACTTGAAAATGCAGGGCGCATTATCAAGGAGACGGGAGCAAATGCAGTTAAGCTTGAAGGCGGAGCTGCTGTAACCGCTCAGATTAAAGCAATAGTCGATGCAGGAATTCCTGTATGCGCGCATATAGGAATGACGCCCCAGTCAGTAAACGTCTTCGGCGGATTCAAGGTTCAGGGCAAGGGTGAGGAAAACGCCAAACGTATCCTTGAAGATGCTTTTGCTGTTCAGGAAGCCGGGGCATTCATGTGCGTACTTGAATGTGTTCCTCCAAAACTTGCTGCACTCATAACAAAAAAAGTTGATATGATTACTATAGGCATAGGTGCCGGAGCAGGCTGTGACGGTCAGGTTCTGGTAATACAGGATATGCTTGCAATGAATACTGATTTCAAGCCTAAATTTGTAAAACAGTTTGCTGATATAGGTCAGCAGATGACTGAAGCCTTCAGGGCTTATGACAGCGAGGTAAAATCAAACGCTTTCCCTGAAAGCATACATACATTTGCCAAAAGTGACTGCTCCGACGAATATCTTGCCAATCTTGACAAAATGTTTGAATAACTAACAACATGAGGTAACATGATATGATTACAGCTACAAAAATTTCAGAAGTCCGCGAGGCAATACGCGAATGGAAAAAGCAGGGCCTCACAATAGGGCTTGTTCCTACAATGGGATATCTTCATGATGGTCATACAAGCCTCATAGACCATGCATCGTCTATGTGCGACAAAGTTGTTGTGTCGGTTTTTGTAAACCCGACGCAATTTACACCCAGTGATGATCTTGAATCATACCCGCGTGATTTCGAGCATGACTGCAAACTGCTCAGGGAACACGATTGCGATATGGTATTTCATCCCTGCACAGATGAAATGTATCCGGATGGTAACGGCAAAACAGATACATATGTAGAAATTATGAACGATATGACTTCACAGCTGTGCGGCAAAAGCAGACCCGGTCATTTCAGAGGTGTCTGCACAATAGTATCCAAGCTGTTTAATATAGTTACTCCTGACATGGCGTTTTTTGGCGAAAAAGATGCACAGCAGCTTGCAGTTATCCGGCGCATGACAAGAGACATGTCATATGATATAAAAATAATAGGATGCCCTACTGTCCGTGAAGCTGACGGACTTGCAAAATCGTCAAGAAATACATACATGAACCCGAGCGAACGCAAATCGGCACAGGTGCTCTACAAAGCCCTGCAGACAGGTCATGATGCAATAAAAAAAGGTGAGACAGACTCACAAAATATCATAAATATTATTCAAGGTGTTATAGAAGGTGAGCCTATGGCTGTAATCGATTATATCTCCATAGTCGACGGCACTACCATGATGCCGATAGATAAAATCTGCCCCGGCACCCTTATAGCTGTCGCCGTAAAAATAGGCAAAACACGCCTGATTGATAATTTTACTGTCAAACCCCTTGACATCGCTACATCAAAATGATAAAATAATCAAGTATTTTAAGCAGAAGTAATCCGCTTCTCACCTGCAGGCAAAAGTCTGCACGGTTAATATCTAAACTTTGTTATGTTTTGGCGGATACTTTTGTATCCGCCAATTTTTAAGGAGGTACAAAACCATTAGCAGAGAAATAAAAGAAACCCTCATTAATGAGGAAATCCGTTTCAAGGAATTGAGAGTTGTATCAAATGATGGCGAGCAGCTCGGAATTATGTCAAGAGCTGAAGCCCTGGCACTTTCAGAGCAAAAGGATCTTGACCTTGTATGCATAGCTCCCAAGGCAAACCCGCCTGTATGCAAAATTCTTGATTACGGCAAATACAGGTATGAGCTTCAAAAGAAAGAAAAAGAAGCAAAGAAAAACCAAAAAACCACACAGGTTAAAGAGATTCGCCTCAGCACGTTCATAGAGGAGCATGATATCAGCATCAAGGCAAAGACTGCAGGCAAGTTCTTAAAGGACGGAGATAAGGTAAAAGTAAGCCTTCGTTTCAGAGGTAGAGAAGCTGCCTACAAAGACAGAGGTCTTAAAGTAATGGAGATGTTCGCAGGCGAGCTATCAGACATTGCAAGCATAGAAAAAAAACCGGTGTTTGAGGGAAGGAATCTGTCAATGGTACTGGTACCCAAAACAGACAAGTAGATAAATTAATAAATTCAATACAGGAGGAGTTATAATGGCTAAGAATAAAATGAAGTCTCACAGAGGCGCATGCAAAAGAATGAAAGTTACAGGCTCAGGAAAAGTAAAAAGAAACAAGGCATACAAGAGCCATATACTGACAAAGAAGAGCCCTAAGAGAAAAAGAGGCCTGAGAAAATCAACAACACTTACAAGCGCAGATCTTAAGAGAATGTTAAGATCCATGGGTAAATAAGGGAGGAACAGGAAATGGCAAGAGTAAAAAAAGGATTAAACGCACATAAAAGACATAAAAAAGTATTAAAGCAGGCAAAGGGCTACTACGGTGCAAAAAGCAAACAGTTCAAAGCAGCAAATCCTGCAGTTATGAGAGCATTAAGAAGTGCATATGCAGGCAGAAAACAGAAAAAGAGACAGTACAGACAGATGTGGATAGCAAGAATCAATGCTGGAGCAAGAATGAACGGTTTATCATACAGCAAGCTTATGCACGGACTTAAAGTTGCAGGCATAGATATTAACAGAAAAATGCTTTCAGAGATGGCTATATATGATGCCCCTGCTTTCGCAGCTTTATGTGAAACAGCTAAAAAGGCTTTAAACTAGACTGGAGGCTTTTATGAACAAGGAACAGCTTGTCAAAAAAATCAATGATATTATCGCAAACGAAAAATTCAAGCTTGATGCTTACTTCCTCTGTGGTTTTCCTACAGACGAACCAAATGACACTTTAAAAGCATCATGCGAAAAATATCTTGAAACACTTGAGGATAAAGAAGCAAACAAGGTAGCTGCAGAAGCCATGATTGCAGAGTTCGAAAAAGAACTCGCTTCAACTCCTGTAACCGATGAATCCAAAGCAATCCTCGGAATCAAAAAGACTGTAAAAGAAATCCTTGACAACAAAGAGTTGTTATTCTAAATACTTCAGGGCGACCGGCTGGTCGCTCTTTTGTTATAAGCGGAGGATATTTTATGAAATCAGAAGATATTAAAACAATACTTGATATACTCGAGCAGACTTATCCCGAAGCCGGATGTGCTCTTGAGCATGCTGATATATTTGAGCTGCTTGTCTGCGTTGTACTCTCAGCCCAAACCACAGATAAAAGCGTAAATAAGGTTACTCCGGCACTGTTTGCAAAATATCCTGATGCAGAATCACTATCGCAGGCTGATCCTTGTGATATTGCAGAATGCATCAGGTCTATAGGCATGTACAAAACCAAATCCAAAAATATAGTCAATCTGGCCAAGATTCTTGTCAGAGACTTTGACGGCAATGTTCCTAACGATTACGACAGCCTCATATCACTCCCTGGGGTAGGACGAAAAACTGCCAATGTAGTTTTGTCTGTAGGCTTTGGCTACCAGCGAATCGCTGTTGACACTCATGTTTTCAGAGTAGCCAACAGAATCGGTCTTGTAAACGAAAAAAATGTCCTTGATACAGAGCTTTCCCTCATGGAAGTCATCCCTCAGGATCGCTGGTCCCAAACTCATCACAGTCTCATATTCCACGGCAGGAACTGCTGTGATGCACGTAATCCCAAATGTGACAAATGCCCTGTCAGAAGGTTTTGCATATATGCAAAAGAGCCTGAATAATCAAGGCTCTTTATCCTGTGCTTCTTTTAGAAGTTCGGCAAGGATGTACGCTTTGTCATTTCCTGTCTCTTTGATAGAGTTTCTTATCCGCTCTTTTGTATTTTTGATATCAGTTTTAAGCTCTGTAGAAGTGACTCTTTTGGCTCCTGAACCGAATATCATAAGCTGCTCCATGTAGTCGGATGTTGCAACAGTAACATCAGCCTTTTGCCCCAGCTCATGTGCCAGTTTTTCAATATAGCTGTCTGCAGTCTGGTTTTCTCTGGTATATACTACGCTGATGCCGTTTATCTCCTGCATACTGCCGCTGTTTCCTTTCACTTTATAGCCGTCAAATACAACGATAATTTCAGCATCTGTGCTGCTACTGTAGTCAGTCAGAATATCTATCAGCCTCTCCCTCGCAAATCCTATATCGTCAGAATCTATATCCTCCCATGAGAAAATCATATTGTAACCGTCAACCACCAGATATTTTTTTCTGTTCGGATCGTGAGGCTTTGACGCTTTGTATTCAGAGCCTTGCTGCTTCTCCGATTTCCTGACATATGGTTTTGATTTTTCTTTTCGTTTACCATATGTCTTTTCAAATATCGCTTTGAGTTCATCATCAAAGACCTTGTTCCTGTTATTTGTACCCACGTAGCCAGCATCATCCACATTCTGTTTTTTTAGCACGCTTTTGATATGCATATGCTCTTCAACTTCATCCCATGGCACATTATATCCCGCTCCATGGGAACAGAATACTGAGCCTGGCGGGTTGTCCAGATCAGCTTCCGGATTGTATCCGGCAGCCTCTACAATTTCCTCCTGGTTATGACAGACATCATATCCACAGAAATTACAATAAAGCTTGCCTGCTCCTTTTGTATACGAAAGCACATCGGTATAATATCCATTCATGGTTGAAACAGGCGCTCTGCCCTTTATAACTGTCATATTGCCTGTACTTTTGGGTTCTTCAAAACTTCCTGACATTCTCTGTATATCTGAAATAGCTCTGCCTGTCATTTCCTGCGGAACTTCAAGGCTGTAGCTGTAAAACGGTTCAAGGAGAATACATTTATTTCTCATAAGTCCATGTCTTACTGCTCTATATGTGGATTGTCTGAAATCTCCGCCTTCCGTATGCTTTTCGTGTGCACGTCCTGCTGCAAGTGTGATTTTCATATCGGTTATTTCTGCACCTGTAAGTACACCTTTATGCTTTTTTTCACACAAATGTGTAAGTATAAGTCTTTGCCAGTTTTTGTCCAGCACATCTTCGCTGACATCTGTATCAAAGACCATGCCGCTGCCTCTTGGAAGAGGCTCCAGAATCAGGTGGACTTCTGAATAATGTCTGAGGGGCTCATAATGACCTACGCCTTCTGAAGCCTGCTGCACACTCTCCATATATACGACATTCCCCTCGCCAAATTCTATATCGATTCCAAACCTCTCATAAACGAGGCTTTTCAATATCTCTGTCTGTACCTTTCCCATAAGCTTGACATCTATCTCATCGAGCTCTCTGTTTAATTCTATATGTAGTTGCGGATCTTCCTCAGCAAGCTGTGAAAGCTTTACAAATGCTTCATAAATATCGCAGCCTGCAGGCAGTATTACTCTATATGAAAGCACCGGGGTCAAGACGGGAGAGATAAATTCTTTTTCTATGCCAAGCCCCTGCCCGCAATATGTATTATCAAGACCTGTAACTGCACATACTGTTCCTGCAAAAGCCTCCTGCAGTTCTGTAAATTTTGCTCCCTGGTATATTCTTATCTGCTGTATTTTTTCATCACATTCCATCACCGTCTGTCTTGTTTTGATGCTTCCCCCGGTTATTTTCATATGGGTCATCCTGTTTCCTTGAGCGTCTCTTGATATTTTGTAAACTCTGGCTCCGAATTTTTCACCATATATTGGTGCACTCATAAGCCGTCCCATTGCTTCAAAGAGCTGCTCCGTGCCTTCCATTTTAAGAGCCGAGCCGAAATATACAGGAAAAAGCTGTCTGTCTCTTGTCATTTCAGCAAGAGTATCATAAGCAAGTGTCCCATTCAGAAGATATTCATCCATAGCTTTTTCGTCTAAAACAGCTATATCTTCATAGTACGAAGGCTCTGGTATCAGACATCTGTCACAAAGCTTTTCTCTCAAGGCTTTCAGAATTTCCTGCTTTTCAGGCTTTCTCTGATCCATTTTGTTTACAAAAACGAATACAGGTATTTCATACTCGTCAAGCAGCTTCCACAAAGTTTCCACATATCCTGTTATGCCATCAGGCTCTGATATGAGGAGCACTGCATAGTCAAGCACCTGAAGTGTCCTTTCCATTTCTGCAGAAAAATCCATATGCCCCGGTGTATCAAGCAAGGTTATATGATTTTGTCCTGACTCAAACACTGCCTGTTTTGAAAATATGGTAATGCCCCGCTGTTTTTCAAGGCTGTGAGTATCAAGAAAAGCATTTTGGTGGTCAACTCTGCCCGCCTGCCTTATACTGCCGCTGTGGTAAAGCAGCGCTTCCGACAAAGTGGTTTTACCTGCATCAACGGGAGCTGTTATTCCTATTGTTATCCTGTTTATTCTTATCATAACTCTCCTATAAGACTGAATGTGTTTGATCCCGTTATTTTAACAGGCACAATCCGACCCGTCAGATCTTCTGAGGCTTTGAAATTCACGAGCTTGAATCCGTCTGTCCTGCCTGAATATGTCATAATATCATTCTTGCTTGCTCCGTCTACAAGTACCTTTTGAACTGTCCCGACATACTCTGCATTCTTTTGTGCAGAAATTCTGTTGATGGTATCAACAAGCCTGTTGAATCTTTCGTGCTTGATTTCTTCTGGTATCTGATTTTCAAATTTTTCTGCAGGTGTGCCTTTCCTTATTGAATAAAGGAAAGTAAATGCTGAATCAAATCTCACCTGCTCAGCAAGGGAAATAGTTTCAAGAAAATCCTCTTCGCTCTCGCCGGGAAAACCCACAATTATATCTGTTGTAACAGTAATATCAGGCACTGCGTCTCTCAGCTTTCTGACGAGACTCAAATAGTCATCTCTTGTATATTTCCTGTTCATTTCTTTCAAAACGCGGCTACTGCCGGATTGCACAGGCAGATGTATATTCCTGCAAAGCTTGTTACAGTCCCTGTAAGCCTGTATGAGAGCATCAGAGAGGTCTTTGGGATGGGATGTCATAAATCTGATTCTTTCAAGACCTTCTATATCATTTAGCATATATACAAGGTCAGCAAAATCAATATCATCCGTACCTTTGTATGAATTCACATTCTGACCAAGCAAGGTCACTTCTTTAACTCCGTCTGCAACAAGGTTTGTCACTTCATTTAATATATCCTTAGGTTTGCGGCTTCTTTCTCTGCCTCTGGTATATGGAACTATGCAATATGTGCAGAAATTATTGCATCCATACATGACGTTGACAAATGATTTGTGCCTGTAAAGGCGTTTTGCAGGAAGTCCCTCTACGATTTCTCCGCCATCCTCCCAGATGTCCATGATTTTCTTTTTTTCACTCAGCACATTTGAGAGAAGCTGAGGAAATTTATGTATGTTATGAGTGCCGAATATTATATCAACCCATGGGTATTTCATTTTAATTGTATCTATAACATGCTGCTGCTGCATCATGCACCCGCATACCCCTACCACAAATTCAGGGTTCTCTGTTTTTTTTCTTTTGAGCTGTCCAAGAGTGCCAAAAAATCTTTTATCTGCGTTTTCTCTGACACTGCATGTATTGATAATCACTATATCTGCTTCTTTTTTATCTGAAACCGGCTCCATGCCCTGCTGCGCTAGCATCCCGGCAATAGTCTCCGAATCGTGTTCATTCATCTGACACCCGAAGGTTATAATATGGTATTTTTTCATTGAAAAAGCCTCTTCCTATTAGTTTTTGTTAACAGTATAAGTATACATTAATTCATCATATATTACAAACACCATGCTCCAAATATTTCTCCAAAAAAGAGAACTATAGTAGTATTTTAATTTCAGGCATAACAAAAAGCCCACACCAATATAGTGCAGACCTTTTGAATGTGTAAATTTCCCTGACCAAGGTATTTATAACTTCCTGATATCATCTACAGACAATCCCGAAGTTTCAGCTATAATATCAATATCTACACCTCTATCTTTCATAGCTTTTGCCACAGCTGCTCTGCCAGAAGCCTCGCCTTCACTCCTGCCTTGTTCCTCTCCCTGCTCTCTGGCTTCCTGTATATCGAGCATTCTTTCTTCATATGCGTTCATATACTTCACTCCAATCT
>CAVAON010000029.1:0-14429 GCA_963590215.1 Anaerovoracaceae bacterium
CTCCCGATGCGCTTGACAAAGCTTTAGCTGCAAGAGCCGGTGAATTATTCGACGTAAAGGTGCGCGGCGGCATCATAATGAAAGAGCCTGAAATATTCAAGGTTGACAATGTGCCGGAGCATTTTTCATGGAATTCATGGCATATGACAGGCATCGAAAGAAAAGCAATCGCAAAAGGCTTTGCCTACTATGCACCTATTCGCTATTCGGAGCTTCCACGTTATTACTATGATATCGACAGCAAACCTGATGTTGCAATGTTCCAGGTAACACCTATGGATTCACAAGGGTATTTCAGTTTCGGTCTTGAAGCTTCACACCTCAAAGCTATATGTGATACAGCAAAAACAGTTATTGTCGAAGTAAATCCTAATATGGCTTACGCTTTTGGTGATGACACGACCAGAGTGCATATAAACGATGTTGATATGATAGTTGAAAACGACGGACCTGCACTCCCTACTCTTGGCGGTGGCGATGCACCTATGACTGACATTGACAAAAGAGTCGCTGAATATATCGTTGAAGAGCTTTGCGACGGTTCATGCATACAGCTTGGCATCGGCGGTATGCCAAATGCCGTAGGCAAACTGATTGCCGAATCCGATTTGAAGGATCTCGGTGTTCATACAGAAATGTATGTTGATGCATACTATGAGCTCGCAAAGTCAGGCAAGGTAACAGGACGCAAAAAGAACATACACAAGGGCAAACAGATGTATGCTTTTGCAGCAGGAAGCAGTGAGCTTTATGAATACATAGACAACAACCCGGAAGTCGTAAGTGCTTCTGTAGGATATGTAAATGACATCCGCACAATCTCAGCTTTAGACAACTTCATGTCAATCAACAATGCCGTAAACTTCGACCTGTTCGGTCAGGTCAATGCGGAGTCAGCAGGGACGAGGCATATAAGCGGATCAGGTGGACAGCTTGACTTTGTACTTGGAGCTTATCTTTCAAACGGAGGCAAAAGCTTTATCTGCTGTTCTTCAACCTTCACAGACAAAAGCGGCAAAACTCAATCAAGAATACTTCCTACACTGACACAGGGCTCAATTGTTACAGATACACGCTGCAACACTCAGTTCCTTGTAACAGAATACGGCAAGGCAAACCTCAAAGGACTTTCAACATGGCAGAGAGCTGAGGCTATCATTAACATAGCTCATCCTGATTTCAGAGATGAACTTATAAAAGAAGCTGACAAAATGGGCATCTGGAAGAATTCAAACAAATAGGCAATACAATTTACGGCAGGAAGCCAAGCCTCCTGCCGTAAATTCATGAATTATGTAAAGGATGTTATTCTGCCTCATATCCTATCTCATAAATAGTCCTCTTCAAATCGTCAACTGTTATACGCTCCATGATATAATCTATCTTTGCAACGCCTGTGTCATTATCTATCATTATATTCTGTACGCCTTCATAATTTGTGAGGACCCTCTTGATATCTTCACTGCTTTCAGCGCTGTTCAAATCGCTGATTTTCAGCCTTATGCTTCCCACTGCCGGCACCTCCTAAGATCTGAAACATTTTCATCTTATTTAATTGGTTGCATTCACAATCAATTTCCCAAAAGACCCGTTTTTTTTGAATGTCTCACTATACACTCTGGTGCATTTTTCAAACTGCTCAAATTTCCTTCTGGCTTTCTGTTCATCACCGTATACTCTCCATGCACCCACATATTTGGCCTTTTTAGAGCCATATCTGATAAAACCATATACATCCTCTGCAGGATAGCCAAGAAACAGCCCTATTTCATGAGGGAATTCGCCGTTTGAGCTTATTCGACGTGCAAGCTCTGCAACACAATTACTTGTATTTTCCAAAGGATATCCTTTTTGAGCAAGTATTCTGTATGCTGTTTCATCGGAAAGATCCTGCTTCAACCTGCCGGGCCTGTACATATATATCAGAGCCTTGCCATCCATATATTTTACGGGCACCATCCGAAGACCACGAGGTACAAGTGCAGCGTTTGCTTTTCTCATGCTGTCTGCAAGCTCTCCCCTGTCATCCACAGAACAGGCAAAAAGATTACCTGTTTTAAGACCCGCCATAGTTGGCGAGCAATGTGATATTATAACGTCTTCTGACATTAGCACATTCCTCCCTCCACGTGTTCTTCGAGTATATTCCTGAGAGCTGCCATGGAGCTTGATCTGCTGTGGGCAATTCGAATATTTTTGCCTTTTGCCTCGCTCATCACAGCCTTGAGCATCTTATGTGACATCGTATCTGTAAACATAACAAGCAAGTCCGGAGAGCCCAGGTTTTTCATGTTCCCTGCTTTTTTTGTAAACACCTTTGTCTTGCACGAGTATGATTCACACAATTCCTTATATCTTCTTTCCATACGTTCATTTCCGCCTATTATTACAACACTCATTATTCTAATCCTTTCCATTTGGTTAGCATATGCTAACTTGTCCTCAAAATGAAATGCCCGAAGGCACTCTACATTTGTATTATATTATGCTCCGCATCTGTCTGCTACTCCAAAAAGAATCAAAATTGCTCCATTCAGACATATTTATAAACTGCAGGTTTTTCTATATGCTGCCGGACTGACTCCATGTGTATCCCTAAAGGCTTTGGCGAATTTAGAACCATTGTCATATCCTAAAGCTCCCGCTATTTCAGTTACCGGCAAATCGGTTTCTCTTATCAGTGCAGCTGCTTTTTTCATCTTCTGTGTCCGTATATATGAATATACAGATGAACCATATACATCCTTAAAGCTTGTTTTTATCTGCGTTCCGGATACATGAAACACTTCAGAAAGCATATCTAAAGTTATTCTCTGGTTCATTCTTTCGGTAAGATATTTGCATACATCTTTTGCAAGCTTTGCATGGGATGCTGACACTGCTCTGGTTTTTGCCGCTTCTTCCGGCTTCATCGCACTGAGAAAAAGCAGCAGTTCCAGAACCTTAACTTTTAGATATCCCCTTTTGATTTCCTCCGGAACAGAATAAAGCTCCGAAAAGATATGCTCTATGCTTTCATTTGATCTGGCGACATACCCCTTGCCGCCATTATCGAATTTCTTCATAAGGTGCTCCGGCCGCACCTCCACATCATCAAGAAAGCATGACAGGCAGCCCGGTGTTTTTTCTGTATCAATGATAATTGTTATCCCCTCATAATATCCGAGGGGATAATTTACATTCTCTGCAAAATCACTTCTGCGGCTTATTGACAGATCTCCTGGCGCAAGATATCTCAGTTCATAGCCTTTACTTTTTGTAAGTTCATATTCTATTCTGCCTTTGCGGCAATGGTTTATTTCAAAAGAACTATCACTCTTGCAGAAGCTGCCGGGCAGCTTTTGTTCCTGCACATCATTATATATAACTGTTATCCCCGGAAAAACCTCATAAAAATCCGTCATTTTACTTTATTCTGCCCCTTTCAGTGCTTCTACCATGTCGATATGTTTGTTTTTATGCGCTACCATCATACTCACTAACAGTGAAACTCCAAAGGTAACGATAATGCTGACAGCATACGTAACAGGAGTTATTGCAACTTCCAGCTCGTATTCAGACGCAAGGGCATTCATCAGGTAAGCCAATGTACCATATCCTACCGGAAGGCCAATGACAACACCTATTAATGATGTCCACAAGTTTTGCCCTATAAGCAGTCTGCCTATTTTCCTGTCTCTAAAGCCTGTAACCTTGAGAGTTGCCATTTCTGTATATCTTTCAGTATAGCTCATGACTCCGAGATTATACAAAACTACTATTGCAAGCACAGCTGCTGCAATTATCAGTATAACTATCATCATATCCATCATTTCCATAACCGAATCAAAAGAATCAATTATAGCCTGTTTAGACTGCACACTTTTGATAGCACTGTCTGATTCTATATCAGCTTTAGGTGTATCGGTATAAACAGAATCCATCATGTAATCAATGTGAAGTTCATCTGCATATTCGGGAGAAATCACGATGTTTTCACTGACAGAGCGTGTAATTCCTGAAACTTTAAGCGTATATTCATCATCTTCACCATATGGACATATTTCAAATGTATCTCCTGCTTCAAGATCAAATTCATCAGCAATGCGGCTGCATATATATGCGCCGTCATCCCCAATACTCTCAAATCCGCCATTTGCAGAAGGGAACCTCACTTTATCGTTTGCAATATCATATATATCAAGTGAAACTGCCTTATCTTCAATCTGCACACTTACTGTTGAACTTGTATCGCCGGAATACTTATCTGCAATCTCATTTCTTGCATCTGCAGATGCATCCTCTGCCATATAAATTCTGGTATTGTAATTCGTTGCATCGTTATAATACAATTTGAGAAAGCTGTCCATAGTATCACGCATACCAAGAGAAGCTGTAATTATAAGAGTGCATCCCACTATACCTATAAGGCTCATTGCCATTCTCGTCTTGTGACGCATTGCATCTCGCAGATTCCATCTGATCCCAAAAGAGAATCTGTCAAACATATGACTTTTTTCTATAAGAAGCCTCTTCATTTTTTTAGGAGAATACGGCCTTAATGCGTCCGCTGCAGTTCCCTGGAGCATTGTTTTTACTGAAAGGTATCCAATAAGGGTAAGCAATATGATTATTGCTGCAAGTATAACGTAGCAAAACCACGGCAGGTACAGCTTCCATTCCGGCAAATCGAAATATGTACTCATTGCCCCATCAGGTGATAAAATCAGATATGCTACAAAATATCCGAGAATCACACCGATTATCGTTCCTGTAATGCCTATCATAAATGCGTAGGATGTATAGTGCCTCAAAATCCTCTTATCTTTGAATCCCAATGCTTTGAGAGTCCCTATCTGAATTTTTTCTTTAGCAGCAAGTCGATGCATGGTGGTAACCATTGTAAGCACTGCTATCAGCAAGAATAATACGGGCAGTATCGATCCCATGGTTTTGCCTTCTTCTATTTCGCTGTCTGCACCTGCAGAAGAGCTGTTTTCAGCTTTTGAAAGGACAAGCAATGTCCTGTCAAGCACATCATCGGCTTCTTCAATAAATGTTTTTTTGCTCATGTCGGATATTACATTCAGCTGAGGGTAATATTCATACCCCATTACGTCTTCATAAAACAAAGGTGATATATATGCATATCCATATGTAGTATAATCGGGCATTAACTGCGTCTGGTCACGAACGCACACCATATGCTCTGATGATTTGATGAGACCTTTTACTTCTCCTTTGATTTCAAAATCCTTATACTCCAATATCATATCATCGCCTATCGATATGTCGTTGGCTTTTGCATATTTGTCCGAAAGCCATATGCCATCACTGCTTTTGTCATCATAAGCAGCTCCGTCTATAAGCATAACCCCGGAAACGTTTTCATTTTCAGTAACAGTAAGAGCTACGCTGTCACCGCTTTTTCCTTTCACATCAGCACTCACACTTACATATCGTGAAGCTCTGTCAACGCCATCCATATCACTTATATCTTCAAGCTCTTCTTTTGAGAATCCTGATTCGGATACAATACGATAATCCGCAAAATCGGTAGCTTCAAAGAAGCTGTCAGTGTTTTTCTCGATGCTCACCCATTCCATATTGAAGCCGACAAAAATCCCAACGCCTAAAGCTATCATTATAACCATAGATATGAACTGGGCTTTGTAAAGGCTCATTGTTCTCCATAATTTTTTGAACAGCATCGCCTCACCTCCTACCAGTCAATCTCATCTGCCGAAGCAGGATCTGGCTGTTCTATACATGACATGATCTTTCCGTTCTTAACCTTTATAACTGTATCGGCCATCCTGGCTATATTCTGGTTGTGTGTCACTATAACTATTGTTTTGCCATAATCTCTTGCCATTTTGAGCAGCAGCTTCAATACCATCACACCTGTTTCTGAATCCAGCGCACCTGTGGGTTCGTCACACAGCAGAATCTTTGGATTTTTGGCAAGTGCTCTTGCAATAGATACTCTCTGCTGCTCTCCTCCCGAAAGTTCTGACGGGAAGTTCTTGAGATGATCTGAAAGACCCACTTCCTCCAGCATTTTTTCGGCACTGATATAATCGGGGGATATTTCTCTGACAAGCGCTACATTTTCCTCCACTGTAAGCGTAGGAATAAGATTGTAAAACTGAAATATAAAGCCTACGGTTAAAGCTCTGTAATCAGCAAGCTCATCTTTTGAAAGCTCTGATATATCTCTGCCCTCTACATAGATTTTACCTGATGTAGGGCTGTCAAGGCCTCCAAGCATATTGAGCAGCGTGCTCTTGCCCGCACCGCTTGGTCCTAATATAACTACGAATTTCCCCTCTTCAAGCTTCATGTCTACACCATCGAGTGCTTTAAGTTCATGCTCCCCACTGGTATATATACGGCTCACATTATTAAATTCAACTATAGCCATGATTTTCTCCTTTTTCCCATAAAATAAAGAGAAGCGGGAAATCTCCTGCTTCTCTTCCGTCTATATGTCAGTGCTTATGGCAGGAGCCGCTCATAGGGCAGCTGCCGCATTTGCAACCGCAAGAGGATTTCCCCTGTTTCCTGTTATTCACAAGATGGATAACTATTGCAGCAACAATTAATGCCAGTATAAGTGCTATAACTATTGTTGCTATGTTTTCTGTAATCCATGTAAACATCAATATGTCAGCTCCTTTCCGTCCAAATTTTTTTATTGATTAATATTTTGCATTGAGTTTTGTGGCTTCTTTGTATGGTTTTACAAGCATATATACTATGAATGCAAGTACTGCCAGTGCAAATATCAGACCGATTACGTTGATGTTGCCTGTGAACAGTCCGCCAAACTGGTTAATCATCAATGCTACAGCATATGCGAATATACACTGATATCCGATTGCAAACCATGTCCATTTTGCATTGTTCATTTCACGTCTGATAGCTCCGATAGCTGCAAAGCATGGTGCGCAAAGCAGGTTGAATACAAGGAATGAGTATCCTGTAATTCCTGTAAATACGGACTGCAATGTCGCATAAACATCTCCCGATGCACCATAGAGTATACCCATAGTACCAACGATGTTCTCTTTTGCAATAAGTCCTGTAATTGATGCAACTGTTGCTTCCCATGTACCCCAGCCAAGAGGTGCGAATATCCATGCAACAGCATTACCGATACCGGCAAGTATTGATTCATCGAGTTCGTCTTCGCTAAGCATTCTGAACGTACCGTCTACGCTTCCGAAGTATGACAGGAACCATACCAGTACAGTTGACAGAAGTATGATTGTTCCGGCTTTTTTGATGAATGACCAGCCGCGCTCCCACATTGAACGAAGCACATTACCTACTGTAGGCATATGGTATGAAGGCAGTTCCATTACAAATGGAGCCGGATCTCCTGAGAACATCTTTGTCTTCTTAAGCATTATACCGGAAACAACTATTGCAGCCATTCCGATGAAATATGCTGATGTTGCAACTGCTGCAGAGCCTCCGAAGATTGCACCTGCGATCATTGCTATAAACGGAACCTTAGCTCCGCAAGGTATAAATGTTGTAGTCATAATCGTCATACGGCGATCTCTCTCATTTTCAATTGTTCTTGATGCCATTATTCCAGGGATACCACAACCTGTACCGATAAGCATAGGTATGAATGATTTTCCTGACAGTCCGAATTTGCGGAAGACTCTGTCGAGTACGAAAGCTATACGAGCCATATATCCGCACGCTTCAAGGAATGCAAGGAGCAGGAAGAGTACCAGCATCTGAGGTACGAATCCGAGTACTGCACCGACACCGGCAACAATACCGTCAAGGATAAGACCGCTGAGCCAGTCTGCAACATTGGTTTTTGCAAGACCGCTATCTAAAAGTGCAGGTATTCCAGGTACCCATGTGCCATATGTCGATGTATCAGGAGCACCATAGCCTTCTTTGTATTCTGTATCGAGGTACTGATCTACTGCATTTTCCAGGTCTGCTTTTGTAGTTCCTGTAACCTGGGTAACTTCGAGAGTTTCCTCATCTTCAAGTTCATATGCAACATCTGCATCTGCAGGAGTCATTTCTTCCAGGTTCATAAGGGCAGCCTCTGCAGCAGCATCGCTGTAATTCTCATTTTCAGGATCTATTGCATCCGCAATGCTGTCATCGCCATATTCTGAAATGAATGCATCCAGTATCTGATCTGTATCACCATATGCTTCTGCCGCTTCTTCATACTGTGAAGCTCCGCTTCCGAACAGGTGCCAGCCATCACCAAACACGCCATCGTTCATCCAGTCTGTTGCTGCCGAACCTACTGTTACCATTGATATATAGTAAACAAGGAACATAATAACCGCAAATATAGGGAGACCAAGCCATCTGTTTGTAACAACCTTATCTATCTTGTCTGATGTCGAAAGCTGTCCGGCATTCTTTTTTTTGTAGCAAGCCTTGATGATTGATGCTATATATATATATCTTTCGTTTGTTATGATTGATTCTGCATCATCATCCATTTCTTTTTCGGCAGCCTGAATATCGTTTTCGATATGTTTTTTTACATCTGCATCTATCTCAAGACCTGAAAGTACCTTGTCATCCCTTTCGAAGATTTTAATAGCATACCATCTCTGCTGTTCTTCAGGCATGTCATGCACTGCAGCTTCTTCGATATGCGCGATTGCATGTTCAACGCAACCTGCAAATGTATGCATAGGCACTGTTTTGCCATTCTGAGCAGCATCTATTGCGGCTTCTGCAGCCTCCATAACCCCCGTGCCTTTGAGAGCTGAAATCTCAACGATTTTGCAGCCAAGCTGTCTTGAAAGCTCCTCTGTGTTTATCTTGTCGCCATTCTTTTTGACAACGTCCATCATATTAATTGCAATAACAACCGGAATACCAAGCTCAGTGAGCTGTGTTGTCAGGTAAAGGTTTCTTTCAAGGTTTGTACCATCTATGATATTAAGTATCGCATCTGGTCTTTCCCCTATAAGGTAGTTTCTTGCAACTACTTCTTCCAGCGTATATGG
The DNA here is from genome assembly GCA_963590215.1 of Anaerovoracaceae bacterium. Lineage (GTDB taxonomy): Bacteria > Bacillota > Clostridia > Peptostreptococcales > Anaerovoracaceae > UMGS973. The sequence goes on from CAVAON010000029.1 coordinate 8,988, forward strand.
AGATAATGAATATATGCCTGGAAGGTCGGTGATAGTAACACCATCATGTTTTTTGAGTTTACCTTCTTTTTTTTCTACGGTTACTCCCGGCCAGTTACCTACAAACTGGTTGGAACCGGTAAGTGCATTAAACAGTGTAGTCTTACCGGAATTGGGATTTCCCGCAAGAGCTATTCGTAAGTTCATAGCAATTTCCTCTCTTTCTTCAATTAGCACCTGCTAACCAGTGCTTTAAAAATACAGGGGAAAACTCCCCTTTGAAAAATTATTCAATTTCAATCATTTCGGCATCTGCTTTACGAAGTGAAAGCTCATATCCTCTAACTGTTACTTCAATAGGGTCCCCAAGAGGTGCCACTTTTCTTACATATATTTCAACGCCTTTAGTGATACCCATATCCATGATACGGCGTTTTACAGCACCTTCACCGTGCAGCTTGACAACCTTCACAGTTTCGCCTATCTTAGCCTGCTTCAGTGTATTCATACAATACTCCTCCTTATATATAAATTACATATTAAACTAAACCATGATTTTTCGAGCCATTTCCTCGCTTACTGCTACTCTGGCTTCTTTTACATTTACAATTACATTGCCTCCCAGTTTGTTTATGATTATTACATCACCACCAACCACAAAGCCTAAATTTTCAAGATGTTTTTTCACTTCCGGCGAACCACCAATCTTTTTGATAGTGTTTGATTCTCCGATGTCTGTCAGTGTCAATGGCATCATAGCAACCTCCATGTAATAAGTTAGCCTCGTCTAATTAGTCTTGGCTAACTTGAATCCTAAATTTTAGATTAGCAATAGCTAACCTCATACCAAAATAAGTGGTTAGCCTTCACTAACCACTTATACACTACACCTCTGACTCACATTTGTCAACAGTTTTTTTGCCTTAATCCAATTTTTTTTAGCTTTTTTTTAGCCAAAGCAGGAAAACAAATCTCACTTCAGCTATATCCGCCACTTATAATTTTACACTGTAAGTAGTGCTGTAAGATGATGATATTATACCATTGTATGCTTTTATCTTGTAGTAATATGTCTTACCTTTTTGTAGTGATTTATCAGTGCAATACAGGAGCGAAGTGGTTTTAACACACTTGTACTTGCCATTTTTAGATGTAGCTCTGTAAACCTTGTACGATGAAGCTCCATAAGGTGCTTTCCACCCCAGTTTAGCACTTGTGCTTCCTGACTTCTTGACATATCTTACTGCCGGTGCATTTATTTTTGTCACCTGCGCAAAATTATATATTATATGCGACTGCGCAAGTCTTGCTGCTGTAGGATTAAAGTAGTTGTCTCTTTCTCCGGACGCAAAGCTTCCGCCTGATTGTTTCCAATATGTACTTCCTGATTTGTACTGATTGTAGCAGTCAGCATTACAGTCAACCTGTACCCATTCGCCGTTTACATAGGCTATGGCCCATTGATGATCATAAACATCATCCTTTTCAGGCGCCCATGTCACATTAGCATCACTGTTATGCCTTACATCCTGATTATAGTATCCCACAACAGGGGCTGCAGGTATTCCCTGAGATCTGCACAGGGCTATGAACATCGCCGAATATCCTTTGCATCTGGCTATAACACCCTGTAGATTTTCTGAGTCCATGTTTTTGTACATTTTCAGAAGCGCCGCAGGGTTATCAACTTTTCCCTTGACACTTGTCTTATTACTGTACTTCTTTGTAACGCTAAGGCTTTCTACATATCTGTAATAATAGAAATTGTATTTTATCCAGTCGTGAAAAACCTTTATTTTCTCCATAGCATCTGTAGGATTTCCCTCTTCGGTAAGGAGCTCTTCTGCAAATTCTTTAATCTCTTTTTGCTCGGCTTTGCTCAAACCTTTATGGCCTGTTTCATTCATATCCGAAAGAGATGTATCAAGATACCTTGCTCTTGCTGTACTACCCATATTTGCTGCTTTTTTGTACATTTTTTCGTTCTGTGCAGTTCTCGCCGCTTTTGTTGCATACTTGGAAGCCGCATATGCGTCCTCCGTAATAAAAGGGGTAAATGCAATCACTACTGCTATAATCATAAAACAGCTGACTGCCCTGTTTAGAATTCTCATGCCTTGGTCATTCCTCGTTTCAATCTTCCCACTATTGTGAACTACCCACCACCTAAAGGCAGTAGGTTTTACGCACCAACTTATAAATAGAGCCTCCGAAACGGAGGCTCACTATCAGTACATAATGATATACTAGAATTCAGGGCTTGTGAATTTAACCTTCTTGCACTTGATGAATTTACCGTCACCCTTCTGACCAACGTAATCTTTACCATCAAATACGAGTTTACCTCTTGAGTAAACAGCTACAGGATAGCCCTTGAACTTAGCTGATTCCCAAATAGTATGGTCTAATGCACCATGCTGGTTCTCTGCGTTCTTAACTTCGAATGAAAGTTTAGGGTCATATACAACGATATCTGCGTCAAGACCAACTTCGATAGCGCCTTTGCAATAGTCGATACCAAACAGCTTAGCTGGGTTTGTAGCTGAAATTGCAACAGCCTTTTCGAATGAAATTCTGCCCTTGTTAGCTTCTGATAAGATATATGGGTACATGTTTTCGATACCTGCACATCCGTTAGGGATTGTTGTATAATCACCAGGAGTACCGTCTTTCTTAGTGATTCCCCAGTCTTTTTCTGACTTCAGGAACGGACAGTGGTCTGTAGCAAGTGTTGAAACATCACCTGATTTAATTCCTGCCCAGAGTGCATCCTGTGAAGCTTTGCCCTTCATTGGAGGTGAGCATACGAAATCTCTTGCTCTCAGGTCTAATTCAGGAATACCATTCTTGTAAACGTCTTTTGTGAAATACAGATACTGTGGGCATGTCTCTGCAAAGATAGGATATCCTTCATCTCTTGCAGCTTTTACAGCCTCAACACCCTGTTTATTGTCAAGGTGAACGATATATAATGAAGTTCCTGCCATCTTAGCAAGGTTGATAGCTCTTACATCAGCTTCGCCTGCAACATCTTCGTTTTTTGACATATAGTGCCACCATGCTTCTGTCTTGCCTTCTGCAAGATATTTAGCATTCAGACAGTTGTTTACGTCTCTGTTTTCAGCGTGAACACCAACTAATGCACCGATTTTAGCAGCATGAGTCAATACGTTGAAGAACTGACCGTCATCTACACCAAAGTCATATACCATGAATACTTTGAATGATGTGATACCATTTTTAACACATTCGTCCATAGTGTCAAGCATTTCCTGAGTCTTGGCATTACCAACACCTACATGGTATGAATAGTCAATAGCAGGTCCGTCTGCCTGGCAGATTGCATCTCTTCTCTTTACTGCATCCCACATGCCTTCTCCCTCAGGTGCCTGAAGAACAAAGTCAAATACTGTAGTAGTGCCGCCGCATGCAGCTGCTCTTGTACCAGTAAAGTAGTCGTCTGTAGCGATTGTGCCGCCGAAAGGCATTGCAAGATGAGTATGTCCGTCGATTGCTCCCGGAAGAATCATTTTGCCTTTGGCATCTATAACTTCTGTTTTCTTTTCAGGTTTAAGATTTGCACCTATAGCAACAATCTTTTCACCTTTTACAGCTACATCAGCCTTGAAAGTTGATGTTGCGGTAACAACTGTACCATTCTTAAATAGTAAATCCATAAGTTACCTCCTATAAGACTTTTAATGTTATTAGTTTATAAAAAAGGGCCTTTATACAAAGGCCCTTTATAATCACATTTTTACGCCATTGCGTAAGTTTCCATATACAGTTCTGATTTTAAGAATTATTCAAACTTAGTAATCTGAGCATATTCTTCTTCGCTTACTGCTGATCTGCCAGCCATTGAAGTCTTCATGAGTATGATGTATACGATGAAGCCGATTGCGAATGACCAGATGTAGTTCCATTCTGCAAGGAATGTCCAGAATCCGCCGGATACTCCGAAGTATGCGATTAGCGGAATTATGAATGCTACGAACCATGAAATGATTGCAGCCCAGTTAAATCCACTGCTGTATGAATATCTTCCATCCTTCAGGAACAGATCCTTAATATCAATTCTCTGTTTTTTAACAATCCAGAAGTCAGCAACCAGGATAGCAGCTACAGGAGCAAGAATTGTTCCGTATGCGTTCATCCAAGTGAAGTAAGCTGAACCTGAACCGTAAATCCACCAAGCCTGTAATACGAAGAATGCCATGAGACAAGTGATAAGTACACCCATTTTGTAGCTGATCTTCTTAGGGTTGATGTTAGCAAGACCATTTGCAGGAGCTACTACGTTAGCAGCGCAGCAAGTTGTGATTGTAGCCATTACTACACCAAATGCAGCGATGAATATAGCGATCTTGTTGTCGATGTGATAGAAAACTGTAGTCGGGTCAAATGATGCAACGCCGTCAGCAATTTTAGTTGCCTGAGCAAAGTAAGCACCAACGAATGCGCAGAATGCCATTGGAATAGGCATACCAAGCATCTGTCCCCAGAACTGTGAACCGTTGCTCTTAGCATATCTTGAGAAGTCAGGAATGTTCAGTGCAACTGTAGCCCAGAATGCGATATTACCCATCAGACCTGTCAGATATACATATCCGAATCCGCCTGATTCAGCGATCAGTGTTTCATCATTAGGCTGAGCCATTACTTCCCAGAATCCCATTCCTGATGCACCGTGAGCATATGTGTAAGCCCAGATCAGAAGTCCGATCATTACTGCAAGCAGGATAGGTCCGCCAATGTTCTGAACCCATTTGATGTTTTCAAGACCATTATATGCAACCCATGCTGTAAGAATCATGAATAAGATGAATCCGATAAAAGTACCTTCTGATACTGTCTGCATGCCGCCCCATGAAGGAAGGTTGATTGTCCATTCAGCATCTAAGAATTTAGGAGCGAAGCAACCGATGATAGCTGCGAATGCGCCGCCGCCAACCCATGACTGTACTGAACACCATCCCATAGCAGTGAATGCTCTCAGCAGTGAAGGAAGATGTGCACCCTTCATACCGAATGTCATTCTTGCGAAAAGTGGGAACGGAATACCGTATTTAGTACCTACAGTTGAGTTTAACTGGATAGGTACAAGGATGATTAAGTTACCTAAAGCTACGTTTAATACTGAAAGCCAAGGTGATACACCCATTGTGATAAGTCCTGATGCAAGTGAAAGTGATGGAATACATATTGACATACCAACCCAAAGCATTGTGATTGTGTATGTAGTCCATGTTCTTTCAGCAACAGATGATGGAGCTAAGTCATCACTATAATATGCTGATGATGCCAGTTCCTGTTTCGCCTCGTCTGAAAGTTCAAACAAGCCGTTTCTCTGTACTTGTGAATAAGTAGACATTTAAACACCTCCATATAAAATTGTAAATTATAACAATCAAATTATACTATATAACTCAGCCAAATTGTAATTTTTTTTTGATTTAATTT
>CAVAON010000029.1:14439-23238 GCA_963590215.1 Anaerovoracaceae bacterium
AAAAACCATAAATATTTACCTCTTTCCCGTGTTTTCAATGCTTCTCATCATCTGCAAGTAAAAAACTCACATATTTTCAGCATATACATCCACACACAAATACAGCAAGTTAATCTTTTTGACTTGCAATTATGCCGCAACTTTGTAGCTATATGCTACTCTCGCATAAACCGGTTACATCGTTGAAAAGCCTTTATTTTATCGAAATGCTGTATACGTTGGGCTTTTATATATTTCTCAAAAAACAGAAAATCTGTCGGAAACGGGGGGGTGCTGCCGGCAGATTCCCTGTTTATACTCAACTACCTGTTGAAGGGGGTAGTAAAGAAGGACCTGTTGATTTCATTCATATTATACAGCTATTTCAATTCTTTTTTGAGTCCTTGTGACTTTTGGCGCAATTATTGTAACAATCAGTATATTGGAATAAGTTTTCCGAATAATATTTTTTATTCTTGTGTTCAAATAAATCTTGACCCTGTTTTTTTACAGCTATATAATTGTATACGATAATACAATTACGAATCAGGAGGATATTATGGGCAAAACACTATGTTATAAGATCCTGGAAAATCACCTTTTGGCTGGTGAGCTTATTCCGGGAGAAGAAATTACAATCAAAATAGACCAGACATTAACGCAGGACTCAACAGGTACTATGGTATACCTGCAGCTTGAGGCAATGGAAGTTGACAAAATCAAGACAGAGCTTTCAGTTGCATACATAGATCACAATACTCTTCAGACAGGCTTTGAAAACGCAGATGACCATGCATTTATCAAAAGCGTTGCAAAGCGCCACGGCGTATTGTTTTCAAAACCGGGCAACGGAATATGCCACCAGCTTCACCTCGAAAACTACGGCAAACCCGGCAAGACCCTTCTTGGCTCTGACAGCCATACTCCTACAGGTGGCGGTATGGGTATGATAGCCATAGGTGCAGGCGGTCTCGATGTTGCCGTAGCCATGGCAAAAGGCACCTATACACTCAAATGTCCAAAGGTTGTAAATGTACATCTGACAGGAAAGCTCAAACCGTGGACATCTGCAAAGGATGTAATTCTTTATGTGCTGCAGCAGCTCACAGTTAAAGGCGGAGTAGGCAAAATCATAGAATACACAGGCGAAGGCGTCAAATCACTGTCACTTACAGACAGGGCTACAATAACCAATATGGGTGCAGAGCTTGGGGCAACAACTTCCGTATTCCCAAGTGACGAAAATACCCTTGAATATCTTAAATCACAGGACAGAGAAGCCGACTATACACCTCTCTGCGCTGATGCAGACGCGGTTTATGATCAGACACTTGAAGTTAATCTTTCTGAGCTTGTGCCTCTTGCAGCAAAGCCTCACAGTCCTGACAACGTTGACAGTGTTGACAACATAGGCGAAATCAGAATAGATCAGGTCGCTATAGGAAGCTGCACAAACTCCTCATATGCAGATCTGATGAAGGTTGCACAGATATTAAAAGGACGCAAGGTTCATCCGGATGTAAGCCTTGTAATTTCACCGGGCTCGAGCAAAATTCTTACAAAGCTTGCCGAAAACGGGGCACTCGCTGTGATGATTTCAGCAGGTGCAAGAATTATCGAAAACGCATGCGGACCATGTATAGGTATGGGGCAGTCACCTAAATCAGGAGCTGTATCTCTTCGTACATTCAACAGAAACTTCAAAGGAAGAAGCGGAACTCTTGACGCATCAGTATATCTTGTAAGCCCTGAAACAGCAGCAATTTCAGCAGTAACCGGTGTACTTACAAACGGTGCAAAAACAGATGCCGTTTTAACAGAAGTGCTCCCTGAGTTTTTCCCTAAAAACGATAATTTCATAGTATATCCTAAGGGAACAGACAAGAGCAATACAAATGTTGAAATGGGACCGAACATTAAACCGTTCCCAAGAAATGTGGCACTGCCTGAAACAGTTGCCGCAAAGGTTGCTCTCCATCCGGGAGATAACATCACAACAGATGATATTATGCCATCAGATTCAAGACTTTTACCTTACAGATCAAATATACCTCATCTTGCAAATTACTGCTTCGAAAAAATCGACGGCACCTTTGCAAAGAGATGTCTTGATTTCAAAGAATGTGCAATAGTAGGCGGCGATAATTACGGACAGGGTTCCAGCAGAGAACATGCGGCACTTGCTCCTCTGTATCTTGGTGTTAAATTTATAATCGCCAAATCATTTGCAAGAATACATCGGTCAAATCTCATAAACAGCGGCATTATTCCTCTTGTATTCAAGAATCCTGCTGACTATGATGATTTTGAAATCGGCCAGAGCCTTGTAATTGAAAATGCACCCGCCCAGGTAAAAAACGGTACTGTGCTTGTTAAAAACCCTGACACGGGCAAAACATACGAGACATCAACAAACTTCACTCCTGCAGAAATCACGCTGATTATGGCAGGCGGCAAAATCAATTCAATGAAGGAGAACTAAAGTGGAATATATAAACGATTTCGAAAAAATCATTACAGAGCAGATTGCAAGAGTCGAAAAAATGAAAAGCAGCATGTCCTTTACCGACTTTGCTGCCGCAGATAAAATCACCATCGGACTTATTGATGGTGACGGTATCGGCCCTGTGATACTCAAAACTGCAAAAAACGTGCTGCAGGTTTTGCTTGCTGATGAAATTGCTTCAGGCAAAATAGCTTTAAAGGAAATCCCAGGTCTTACCCTTGAAAACAGAATCGAAAAAATGCAGGCAGTTCCAGATGATGTACTTGCGGCTATCAAAGAATGCGACGTACTCTTAAAAGGACCTACAACAACGCCAAGTAAAAACAGCGGGCTGCCAAACATAGAAAGTGCAAATGTGACGCTCAGAAGAGAGCTTGACCTGTTCGCAAATGTGAGACCTGTTTCCATCCCTGAAAAGAATATCGACTGGATATTCTACAGAGAAAATACCGAGGGTGAATATGCTCTTGGCAGCCGTGGTATCGATATAAATGATGAAATATCAATAGATTTTAAGGTCACTACAGATCTTGGCACCAGACGACTTGCAAAAGCTGCATTTGAATATGCAAAGGCAAATGGCAATCTCAACGTATCGATAATAACCAAAGCAAATATTATGAAAAAAACTGACGGTAAGTTCCTTGATATATGTTATCAGGTTGCAAAAGAATATCCCGAAATCAAAACTGATGACTGGTTTGTCGATATAACAGCCGCCAACCTTGTCAATGAGCAGATAAGATCAGATTTCAATGTATTCATACTGCCTAATCTTTACGGAGACATCATAACAGATGAGGCCGCTCAGATTCAGGGTGGCGTCGGGACTGCCGGAAGTGCAAATATAGGGTCAAATTATGCAATGTTTGAGGCAATCCATGGCTCAGCTCCAAGAATGGTAGCAGACGGTATTGCAAATCATGCTGACCCGTCAAGCATATTGAGAGCTGCAGAAATGATGCTGAGGCATATGGGTATGGCTGCAAAGGCTGATAAGCTGTCACAGGCTGTGGATTATGCCCGTTCAAACACAAATATGTCCGGTGACGGCAAGGGAGACACTGCAGACATATTTGAAAAATATGTAACAGAAAAAATATAGGAGGAGCTATGCCTGTTTTTAACTATGGCGACGATAAGCACTCTTCAAGTGCACCTCTTTCGTCAGTCCTTTTTTCAAGAATCCAAAAAGACATCCTCACTGGAGATATACGTCCCGGCGAAAAACTTACAGAGCAGAGAATATGTGACCGGTACAAAGTAAGCAGAACTCCTGTCAGAGAGGCTCTGCGCCAGCTTGAAAAAGAAAGCCTGGTTGAAAATATACCTAACAGAGGAGCTTTTGTGATAGGTTTTACCAACCAGGATATAATCGATATGTTTGAGCTGAGGAGCACCTACGAAATACAGGCTGCGAAATGGGCTGTAGACAGAATAAGTGATGATGAAATGGAAGATCTCGAAGAAACTTTTGAATTCATGGAGTTTTATACGATGAAAAAAGATATTGACAAAATGCTCAATATCAATATAAATTTTCACCAGAACATATATAGAGCTGCTCACAATAGAATGCTCCTCAATACGCTGTCATCTTATCAGCTTTATGTGAAATATACCAATAATTTTGATTATGATGATCCTGAGGAATACCTGCAAACTGTTCTGGAAGAGCACAGAAAGATTTTCATGGCCATCAAAGATAAGGATGGCGAGGCCGCAGCAGCAGCTATGAAGGAGCATATGGATTGTTCAAAATTGCGCAGAATTTCAAAGTTCTAAAAAAAGAGCAGGAATGCCATGAAAAGCGTTCCTGCTCTTTTAATTATTCTGCTCTGTTAAGCCGTTTTATTCTCTCTACTATTTCAGATGTTTTTTCACCTATGGCATAAAACTCTTCGCAGTCTATTGAGGCAATATCAATATCTCCATAAAGCTCATCATATTTAAGAATATTTTTCATGGCACCTTTATCTTTGATACCTCTAACTTCACATGTAGTCTGAAACATCACTGCTTTTTTGAGGTCATATCCGTTGATTTTCTTTCCGGTCATATAGCAGCAGTAATAGTACTGGTCTTCTGTAATATTGCCATGATCTGCTTCAGTTTCATATTCTGAAATCATATCATCAAACGATGACAGCCTGCGCGTTTCTTTCGCTGCAGCTCCGGCAGAAGCTTTTGTCCTGCCTTTACCTCTGATGAGCCCTATTACAAGCATCAAAAGAAATATTATGATGAATATTGTAAGAATTTTTATAAACATAATTCCTCCCCGTCTGTTTTTGTTAATATGTTTCTTTGATGATGCCCTTCCTGTACGCATCCACCAGTGCTCTCAGGTTGTTTACCTGACTTTCAAGTTCTCTGCCGTCATCAGAGCTTCTGACATTCATTCTTTCAGGCAGTACCTCTACCGTCCTGATTACAGGTCTGTGGAACTGCTGTGTTCCGTCTTCTTTGAGAGGTTCATACTGTTTATGCTCTGAAAGAGCCATGAATCTTGAGTTGAATATAAAGGTATATCCTGCAATTCCTGTAGTCTTCTGGTAAGCCTTTGATATGCCTCCGTCTATTACAAACAGTTTGCCCTCACCCTTTACAGGACTTTCGCCGTCTTTAATCTTTACAGGCACATGACCGTTTAATATATGTGATCTTTCAGGATCAAGTCCAAATTCTCTGAGAATCATTTCACAGATTTCTTTGCTGTCACGATACTTATAATACGGTCTCGTGTATTCTTTGTGGGTTTTTTTGTCAGCAATAAAGCATCTTTCGAATGTGGTCATCTGATCTTTACCAAACAGCGGCGAGTTGTTGCCAAGCCACAGGAACCACATCAGATCTCCGCCTCTGCCGACTTCTTCTGATTCAACAGGATTGAAATATGCTTTTCTGACCTGATCATCAAGATAATCCATAAGAGCCTTACCTTTGGCTCGCTTGCCATTTATGACGCATTCTTCAAATGTGCCGTCCTCATTTAGAGGTATGCATCCATGATAAAGCAGATTTCCGTTGCTTATTGTATACATTGCTCCATGACTATACAGGAATCGGATATGTCGCTGAAGCTTTTCGCTTTGTAAAAATGCAGCTTCAAGAGTTGACATTACTTCTTTCTCTTCAGGTGTAATATAGTATGGATCTTTTGGGTCTACTGTAGGGAAATTCTTGTCCTTGAGTTCATAAGTTTCTCCTCTTACAACTATAGTGCCCTTTTCATAGTCTATCTTGTCAAGTAGTTTCCTGCCTTCAAGATGGAATTCCGGATGGTTTTTAATTCTGTGTCCCTCAATCTTGAATTGCAATATTGAAATTGCTTTGTTCATTTTGGCCGCAAGAGATTCATCCACCTGGTCATATACGTTTTTTTCGATTATATGAGGCTTGAATGCATCACATGGGTCATCACCGTAAAACTTCTGTGCAAATGTTGCAAGAGGTCTCAGGTTGATGCCATATCCGATTTCAAGCATGTCAAAATTATTGTAACTGATGTTCATTCTGAGCACATTTGCTATGCATGCCCAGTTACCTGTAGCTGCACCCATCCAAACTATATCATGGTTGCCCCATTGAAAATCAACATCATGATATTCCATCAGAAAATCCATAATCTTGTCAGGATGAGATCCTCTGTCGAATATATCCCCGATTATATGGAGTCTGTCCACTGCAAGGCTCGATACTGTTTCGGCCGCCTGAATTATATAATCCTCTGCAACGCCACATTCAACTATTGAGTTGATAATTTCACTGTAATATCTGGAGCGGTTTTCTTCGTCATAGGCATGCATCAGTTCATCCATACTGTAATCCGCATATTTTGGAAGTCTTCTTCTTACTTTTTTGCGTGTATATTTGTGCGATACTGATTTGCATATTTCGATAAGCTGATATATTGTTTTGCGGCACCACTGATCAAAGTCCTGTTCTGTTTTTTTCCTGCGCTTGATTTCTGCCGGTGCGTTATATACAAGAGCAGCAAGTCTTTCTCGTTCCTGTTCTGTAAGGTCGTCTCCAAAAATCTCATCTATCTTGGCAGCTATGACTCCTGAAGCGCTTTTGATCATATGTATAAATGCCTCATGCTCTCCATGAAGGTCACTTAAGAAATATTCAGTTCCCTTTGGTAATGCCAAAATAGCGCTGAGGTTAATTATCTCAGCTGATGCTGCTTTAATATTTGGGTACTCCTTTGACAGAAGCTTTAAAAATTGTTCGTCCATTTGAAACCCTTTCTCTTCATATTTATAGACTAAGTTTAGCATTTTTACGTCCTGTTTACAATGGGGAACGAGATTTGTTAACCTATTTATTGCGTTTAGTTGACAATAGTTTCTTCTTCGGATATAATGACCATATCACAAATGGCCAGGAGGCAAAGACATGAAAATTCAGACAGCATCTTCACAAAAAACAAAATCACTAATTTTATGTGCATTGTTTGTTGCACTGATTACTATATGCTCGTGGATTTCAATTCCTTCAGCAGTACCTTTTACTTTGCAAACCTTTGCTGTATTTCTAACAGCTGCGCTTTTAGGCACGAAACGAAGCCTGGCTGCAATCATATGCTATATTCTCATCGGAAGCATAGGAGTTCCTGTTTTTGCAAACTTTCAGGGGGGCTTTGCTGTTATAGCAGGACCTCTTGGCGGTTATATAATAGGGTTTATTTTCACCGCATTAATAGTCGGCATCGTAATTGACCGATTCAAAAAAAGCACTCTTGCCGCAATTTTCGGCATGGTGCTTGGGCTTGCTGCATGCTACGCATTTGGCACAGTATGGTTTACATGCATTTATACCGGCGCTCTTACATGGTCAGGCATTGCTGCTTCTCTTTCGATGTGCGTAATACCCTTCATAATTCCTGACCTTATCAAAATCTCTTTAGCTGTGCTCCTCACAAAGCGACTGAAAAAGCATATAGACAGAATCTGATAAATCAAACTTGCTCTCTATTGTCTTCATAATTTAGTCAGCAATCACATTGATAGCCTTGTTCTGCTTTTTATTTCATTTTCAACCGCTGCAATCCGTGCTGCAACCTTCTTCACTTCCATCAGTTTCCATGCCTCTAAATATGTTAAAAATTCCTCTGTTCCATTTTGCTCTATTTTGTCAAGCACTCGCATGACAACCTGTCTGTTTACCTCTTTCATCTCAAAAATGACACGAGCATTCTTTTCTTTTATATCCAGGCAAAACCTCTGATAAAGTTCTTCTGCAAAGGTTTCTTTCTCTATCTCCCATCCTTTTTCTGAAAACACTAATAAAGGGAGGCGATAATCATACCTGATTCTAAGATAATCCTCCTTAATCATCCAGTCAACACACTTGCTGATATCATCTAACTTCATATCATGATAGTATCCGTAAGCAGGGCACTCATTCAACTTGTATTCTAACACCTTTTTATCTTTTGATCCTTTTAGAATTTTAGCCAGCATGTTTCTCCCACCAATTGAAATCAGTTCGTCTGCACCACGCAAAATCATTCGGATATCTTCCTGTGGCAAGTCCCTTATATCTCCTGTGTCTGGAGCGACTGGCACTCTGCGTGCTTTTTTGCTCATACGTCATCCTCCTCTAACCATGGAATTGAATAATATTCCTCACATATACAATCCTCCATACCCCAGCCAAAGCCTGTAAAATCATCCAAAATACTCTCCAGCCTGTACTTCCACAGCTCATACAATTCTTTATTTTTACTTGCTACTCCTATTGCATCATGATAAGCATCTCCAAGTGCTTCATAAAAATCTTCATCTGTTCAAAAACATCGAATACTTAATTTCAATTATTTGTTTTGATTGCAGTATGTTTTGGTGGTATTATAAGATAAAGGCGATGCTTTTTCAAGCGGATATTTGTGTCCGCGTTAAATTTTCAAAGCGGAAAAGGAGAATGAAGCATGAAACAGTATGTGGTAGATGCGTTTACAGATAAGGTTTTCGCCGGAAACCCTGCGGCGATCTGTGTGATGGACAAGTGGCTGCCTGACGATCTGATGATGGCTATTACAAGAGAAAATAATCTTTCTGAAACAGCGTTTGCTGTTCAGACCGGCGATGCACGCTATCATCTCCGGTGGTTTACTCCCGGCGGTGAGATTGACCTCTGCGGACACGCGACCCTTGCATGCGCCTATATCCTGTTCAAATTTTACATCCCCGATGCCGTGCAGATCGTTTTTTCAACGCTCAGCGGTGATCTGACCGTATGGAAAAAGGGAGAGCTGTTAGAGATGGAATTTCCGGCATATTCCTTGAAGAAGGTTCCTGTTACCGAGA
>CAVAON010000030.1:0-8116 GCA_963590215.1 Anaerovoracaceae bacterium
GAAGGCAGAAACCAGACAGAAATCACCTACAGAAAAAGATACGAATAATATCTGAATTATGCATCTTTGTGTATACAGAAGGTATGGGCGAGCCCATACCTTCTTTTTGCGTGAGGAGCACAAAATATACGTATTGCAATAAGCTTCGCAATGTGATATAAATAAAAAAGTATTTGTTGTTTCAGACAGGAAAGGGTATGAAATGGAAACAGAGCTTAAATACAGCATTGATGATGACAATATAATCAGGCGTATTATGAATGACAGGATGCTTACATCCATCGAAAAAAAGGACTCAAGAGAAACCATGGCAATGCATGCTGTGTATTTTGATACGTCCGGGTATGATTTTCAAAAAAATCATATAGCTTTCAGAATAAGGAGAGAAGGAAGCAGATTTGTTGCGACTCTCAAGCGAAGAGGCAGCGTCAGTGACGGTCTCCACAAAAGAGAAGAAATAAACGCACCTGTTACAGATGATGATTTTGTTGCAAATCCAAAATTGTCTTTATTCGCAGGTGATGAGCTTATTGGAGATATTGCATCAGAGCTTGCAGACAAGGAGCTTGTACCTGTAATGGAAATGAATTTTGCAAGAGAAAAATTCAGAGTGGATTACAGAGGCAGTATTATGGAAATATCAATAGATCAGGGTGATATAATTACATCTGGCGGTTCCTGCCCTATATGTGAAATGGAAATAGAACTTTATTCAGGAAACGAAGCAGATCTTGTAAAACTGGGAAAACAAATACAAAAATCATATAATCTCAAAGAAGAAAACATGAGCAAATACGGCAGAGGTCTTGCATTGCTTGCACAGAAGGCGGATTTTCCCGTTTAATCCTTTACTTTTAAGGGGAAAAAGGTTATAATATACACTGCTTTATATTAAATAAGTTAACAATTTTAGGAGGATATATATCAAATGAAATCAACATTTATTTCAAAAGAAAAAAACGTTGTCAAGTTCTCAATGGAATTTACAGCAGACGAGTTCGAAAAGGCTCAGATTGCGGCATATCAGAAATCCAAAGATCAGTTTACAATTGACGGCTTCAGAAAAGGCAAAGCCCCAAGAAGCATTATAGAGAAGCACTATGGAGAGGGAGTATTCTTTGATGAAGCAATCAATTCGCTTATGCAGGAAAACTATGCTGCAGCCATAGGTGAACTTGAGCTTGAAGTTATAGATACACCAAAGCTTACCTTCGGTGAAATCGCAAAAGGCAAGGATCTTACAGCCAACGTTGAGGTTGAGGTATATCCTGATGTAGAAGTCAAGGATTATCTTGGTGTTGAAATAGATAAGGTTGAAAAAGAAATTACAGATGAGGATATAGATAATGAAATCAAGTCCCTTCAGAAGAGAAATTCCAGAATGGTTCTGGTTGACAGACCTGTAAAGGATGGAGATACAGTTCTTATAGATTATGCCGGATATGTTGGCGATAATCAATTTGAAGGCGGCACAGCTGAGAGATACCCTCTAAAGATAGGTTCAGGCACATTCATTCCTGGATTTGAAGAGCAGCTTGTAGGAGCAAATGCCGGTGATGATGTAGAAGTCAAGGTTACATTCCCTGAGGAGTATCATGCAGAAGATTTAGCAGGAGCAGAAGCTGTATTCAAATGCAAGGTTCATGAAATCAAAGAAGAGGAAATCCCTGAGGTTGATGATGAATTTGTTAAAGACGTAAGTGAATGTGACACACTTGATGAATTCAAGGCTCAAATTAGAGAAAACCTCGAAAAAAGTGCAAAAGCAAGCTCCGAAATGGAAATGAAAAATGCAGCTTTAGAGAAAGTTTATGAGGCAAATGATATAGACGTGCCAAATGCTATGGTTGAAGACGAAATCACAAATATGATGAGAGAATTTGACCAGCAGCTGAGAGCACAGGGCATGTCACTTGATAAATATTTTGAATATCTGCAGGCAAATGCTGATGATTTCAGAGAACAGATCAGAGAAGAAGCACAGAAAAAAGTTAAAACAAGAATGATAGTTCAGGCTATAGCTGAAAAAGAAGATATACAGGCTGATAAAGAAGACGTAGACAAGGAAATTGAATTTATGGCAATGCAGTATCAGCTTGAGGCAGATAAGATTAAAGAAATGCTTGGACCTGACAATATCGCATTTATCGAAAAAGATATTAAAATCAGAAAAGCCATTGACTATATTTTTGAAAAAGCAGTTATCAAATAAATCATTACTGCCGGACATATTTAAAAAAGATATTGTTTTAACCGATTGGGCATACCCAATCGGTTAAAAGCGTAATTAGAAAGGGGTGCGCAGATGGCATTGGTACCATATGTAATAGAGCAGACTGCAAGAGGTGAGCGCTCTTATGACATTTATTCAAGACTCTTAAAGGATAGAATCATATTTATAGGGGAAGAAATTACCGAGCATACTGCAAGTCTTGTAGTTGCAGAGCTGCTTTTTCTTGAAGCAGAGGATGCAGACAAAGATATCAGCATATATATAAATTCGCCGGGAGGTTCAGTAACTGCAGGAATGGCGATATATGACACGATGCAATATATTAAGCCTGAGATTTCAACAATATGTGTCGGTATGGCTGCAAGCATGGGTGCATTTTTACTTTCTGCAGGAACAAAAGGCAAAAGATATGCACTGCCTAATGCAGAAATCATGATACATCAGCCTTTAGGCGGAGCACAGGGGCAGGCTTCTGATATTAAAATTCATGCAGAGCATATCATAAAAACCAAAGAGAAACTGAATCAGATATTAAGTGCAAATACAGGCAAACCGCTTGACATCATCGAAAAAGACACTGACAGAGATAATTTCATGAGTGCCGAGGAAGCCTCTGAATACGGAATTATAGACAAGGTTATAAAGAGCAGACAGGGGGACATATAATATGGATAAATATGACGACAAAAAACAGCTGAAATGCTCTTTTTGCGGCAAGCCGCAAAGGCAGGTAAGACGCCTCATAGCAGGACCTGACGTATATATCTGTGACGAATGCATCAAGCTTTGTACAGAAATATTAGAGGAAGGCTTAGAAGCTGAAGCAGATGATGCATACGAAGCAGGCGAGGGCAAATTACCAAAACCAAAAGAAATAAGCGAGACTCTGAGTGACTATGTCATAGATCAGGATGAAGCAAAAAAAGCTTTGGCTGTAGCAGTATACAACCACTACAAGAGAATTAACTATCTTGACAAAGACAATAACGATATAGAGATTCAAAAAAGTAATATCATTATGATAGGGCCTACAGGCTCAGGCAAGACGCTGTTAGCTCAAACCCTTGCAAAGATACTTAATGTACCATTTGCTATAGCTGACGCTACTGCTCTTACAGAAGCAGGATATGTGGGAGAAGATGTTGAAAACATTCTGCTCAAACTGATTCAGGCTGCAGACTATGATATTGAAAGAGCACAAAAAGGCATTATTTATGTCGACGAAATAGACAAAATTGCCAAGAAATCAGAAAACGTATCTATTACACGAGATGTAAGCGGAGAAGGTGTGCAGCAGGCGCTTCTCAAAATCCTCGAGGGAACTGTTGCAAATGTGCCTCCTCAGGGTGGCCGCAAACACCCGCAGCAGGAGTTCATACAGTTTGATACAACCAATGTACTATTCATATGCGGCGGAGCATTTGACGGACTTGACAAGATAATTCAGAGGAGAATAGGCGAAAAAACAATAGGCTTTAATGCAGATATTGTTTCACAAAATCACGATGAAGAGGAAATACTCAAACAGATACAGCCTGAAGACTTGCTGAAATTCGGTCTCATTCCCGAATTTATAGGCAGACTCCCGGCAATAGTAACACTCAGAGAGCTTTCGGAGGATGCTTTGGTAAGGATTCTTACAGAACCAAAAAATGCACTTGTTAAACAGTACAAAAAACTCTTTGAGATAGATGGCGTTGAGCTTGAATTTGAGCCGGAAGCAATTAAATCCATTGCCAAGCAGGCCATTGAGAGAAAAACAGGGGCAAGAGGATTAAGAAGTATAATTGAAAAAGTAATGACTGATATAATGTATGAAATTCCGTCAAGAGAAGATGTTACAAAATGCATTGTCACAAAAGAGACAATCACTGACAGTATGCAGCCGGCTTTAGTCTTTGCATCTGAAAATGACAGCAAAGAAACAGCATCATAAAGCAAAGGCGGCATATTGTCGCCTTATCAATTACATATATCAGCTGGAGGATAATGTATGACTGATAAAAAAAACAATGAAAATCTGAATATACCAGGGGATATTGAAGAATTGCTCGATGAACTTCTGGACATGGAGGAAAAAGCTGCAGAAGAAGCACAAATTTCGCCTTCAGACAAGAATGCTCTCCCGATGATTCCCCTCAGAGGACTTCATATATTCCCTAATATGGTGCTTCACTTTGATGTAGGAAGAGAGAAATCCATAAAAGCACTTGAGACCGCAATGGTTACCAACCAGATGATATTTCTCACATCTCAAAAGGATGAAGATGTAGAGCTTCCTGTAAAAGAAGATTATTACAGCATAGGCGTTGTTGCAAAAATCAAACAGATGCTTAAGCTTCAGGGTGATACCATAAGAGTTCTCGTTGAAGGGCTTCACAGAGCAAAAATCGGTGATATAATTCAGGAGGCTCCATATATCAAATGCACCCTTGAAGATGTTAATGAAATAATACCTGAGGAAATCACACCTCAGACACTGGCACTCAAAAGAAGTGTAGAGACATCATTTGATGAATATGCAGAGCTTAGACACAGACTCAATGGAGAAACCCTTGGCACAGCAAGAGAAATAGATGATCTTTCAATTTTTGCAGATATAGTTGCATCACATGTTGACATTAAAATCGAAGAAAAACAGGAGCTCCTTGAAACACTTGATGTATGTGAGCGCCTGGGCAAACTGCATGAGATTCTTGTACGTGAAATTGAAATCATGAAAATTGAGCAGGACATCTCGGCTAAAGTTAAAAGCCAGGTAAATCAGAACCAAAAAGAATACTATCTGAGAGAACAGATGAGAGCCATACAGGATGAGCTTGGCATCGATGAAGATGTCGAAAACGAACAAAGCGAATGGCTCAAAAAACTCAAAGAGCTTAATCTGGCTGAAAAAACCCATCAGAAAATCGAAAAAGAAATAAAAAGATTCGGCAAGATGCAGCCTATGTCAGCAGAAAGCACTGTATCAAGGACATATATTGAGACAATACTTGCACTACCCTGGAACAATTCTTCGGAGTCAGAGGTTGACATCAAAAAAGCAGAGGAAATACTTGAAGAGGATCACTACGGACTAAAAAAAGTCAAAGACAGAATCCTGGAATACATAGCTGTAATGAAGCTGACAGAAAGCCTCAAAGGACCTATTCTCTGCCTTGTCGGGCCTCCGGGAGTAGGTAAAACATCTATTGCGAAATCAATTGCAAGAGCTCTTGACAGAGAGTTTTTCAGAATGTCGCTTGGAGGTGTCAGAGACGAAGCTGAAATCAGAGGACACAGAAGGACATATATAGGTGCTATTCCGGGCAGAATCATATCAGGTATCAAGGATGCAGGCACTAACAACCCTGTATTCCTCTTTGACGAGGTTGACAAAATAGGAGCAGATTACAAGGGCGATCCAGCTTCTGCATTGCTTGAAGTTCTTGACCCTGAACAAAACAAAGATTACACAGATCACTATCTTGAAGTGCCATTTGATCTTTCGAAGGTGATGTTTATCACTACTGCAAATACAGTAGAAACAATTCCAAGACCTTTGCTTGATAGAATGGAAATAATAGAAGTAAACGGATATACTGAAGAAGAAAAGCTTGCAATAGCAAACAGATACCTCATACCTAAAAAAATAGAGGAGCACGGTCTAAAAGAGCAGAACCTCGACATTGGAGAAGATGCAATCAGAGACCTTATCAATTATTACACCAGAGAGTCAGGTGTGAGAAATCTCGAAAGAGAAATTGCAAATCTTTGCAGAAAAACAGCAAGAAAAATGGTATCAGGAGAGGCAGACAGCTTTGAGATAACATCTGCAAATCTTTCGGATTATCTTGGCAAGAAAAAATACAGATATGATATAATCAGTGGGGAAACTGAAGTGGGAGTTACTACAGGTCTTGCATGGACAATAGTAGGAGGAGACACCCTCTTTATAGAGACTACAGTTGTGCCGGGCACAGGCAAGCTTGTTCTTACTGGTCAGCTTGGTGATGTGATGCAGGAGTCAGCTAAGGCAGGCATCAGCTATATCAGATCTATTGCAGGCAAACTTGGAATCAAAAAAGACTTCTACAAAACACAGGATTTGCATATACATATTCCGGAAGGAGCGACACCAAAAGATGGTCCTTCTGCAGGAGTTACAATGTGCACAGCTATGATTTCAACACTTACAAATACACCGGTACGCAAGGACATAGCCATGACAGGTGAGATTACGCTGAGGGGCAAGGTGCTTCCGGTAGGAGGCATCAAAGAAAAAGTGCTTGCAGCTCACAGAGCTGGCATCAGAAAGGTTCTGCTTCCGGCAGACAACAAAGCAGATATAGATGATATACCTGAAAAAGTAAGAAACGAGATAGAATTTGTTCTGATATCAAATGCCAAAGATGCTCTGGATCAGGTTCTGGTAAGGAAGGACAAATAGATGAAAATCAAAACATCGCAGCTTGAAGCTGTTGCCGTAAAGCGCAGCCAGTATCCTGAGGATAATATTAAGGAGATAGCTTTTGCAGGCAGATCGAATGTAGGCAAATCATCTCTTCTAAATCTCATAACAGGCAGAAAGGCTCTGGCGAGAGTATCAGGAAGCCCGGGTAAAACCAGAACGATTAATTTTTATAACATCAATGACAGCTTCAGGATTGTAGATTTGCCCGGATACGGATATGCCAAAGTATCCAGACAGATTACTGAAAACTGGGGTGATATGATGGAAGAATATTTTTCGGCAAGGCACAATCTGGTTAAGACAGTGCAGCTTGTAGATATACGTCATGAGCCGTCAAAGCAGGATGTTCAGATGTATGAATACCTCAAAGCTTATGGCCTTGACGGGCTTGTTGTGGCAACTAAAGCCGATAAGATTTCAAGAAATCAGACAAACAAAAACATATCTGTTATCAGAAAAACTCTTGGAATGAAGCCGGAAGACAAAGTAATCGCATGCTCTGCTCTAAAGAAAACGGGGCAGGATGAGCTTTTAGATGAAATAGAGAGGTTGTTGGGAGAGGAATATTAGATGAATTTTTTCAGCTTCAGGGTCATAGGCAAAAGAATTAAAGCCATCAAATTCATGATGCAGGACAAATCCGTCAAATGGTACAAAAAAGCGATTATTATCGGCGGTATCATATATCTGTTCCTGCCAATTGACATAATACCACCCGTATTTGGGCCGGTAGGGTTTATTGATGACTTTTTCCTGTGGCTGTTTATCCTGTGGTATCTGAGAGATGAGCTTGATAAATACTGGCTGGGAGAAAAAAGCATCGACCTTTCAAAGAAATACAAAGATGCGGTCGATGATGTACAATATACTGTAAAAGAAGACAAAGGAGATTGAAGTGGCAGCTAATACTGTAGGCACCGTCCTTATAACCGAGGAACAGATAAAAGCAAGAGCAAAAGAGATTGGTATGCAGATTTCAGAGGAATTTGCAGGTGAAGAGGTAATGCTTATAGGCATACTCAAGGGAGCAACTCTTTGGATGGCTGATGTTATGAAAAACATTACACTGGATTGTACCATCGATTTCATGGCATGTTCAAGCTATGGCTCATCAACTAAGACATCAGGGGTCGTTAAGATTAATAAAGACCTTGATTCTGATATTGAAGGCAAAAACGTCATAATAGTAGAGGATATCGTAGACTCAGGAATCACGCTGAGTTATCTTGAAAAATATCTTGCAAACAGAGGACCTAAAGCACTCAGGCTCTGTACGCTTTTGGACAAACCGGCAGGTAGGAGAAGTGAGGTTCAGCCTGATTATGTAGGCTTTGAGGTTGATGATCTTTTCATAATAGGCTATGGTCTTGATTACGATCAGAAATACAGGAACCTTCCATATATCAGCTATTTAAATGAATGATTTATAC
>CAVAON010000030.1:8130-23133 GCA_963590215.1 Anaerovoracaceae bacterium
TGAGTTACGAAGTAAAAATCGGATTATCAAACAAACACCTTCATCTTCAGAAGGATCACATCGAAATTCTTTTCGGCAAGGGTCATGAACTGACACCGACTAAACCACTGGTGCAGCCGGGACAGTTTGCATGTGAAGAAAAGGTTGACATAGTAGGACCTAAAAACACTCTCAAAGGTATCAGAGTTTTAGGACCTGCAAGAGCAGAGACACAGGTTGAGCTTGCAATGACGGATGCAAGAACTATAGGCGTTAAGGCTCCAGTCAGAGAATCAGGCAAGCTTGAGGGAACTCCAGGATGCAAGATAGTAGGACCTTGTGGAGAGGTTGAAATTGATCACGGTGTTATCGTTGCATTAAGACATGTACATCTTTCACCAGCGCAGGCAAAAGAAGCAGGCGTTAAGGATAAAGATATTGTAAGCATCAAAATCGAAGGCGAAAGAGGCCTTGTATTCAATAATGTGCTTGTTCGTTCAGGTGATGCACACGAAAGAGAAGTTCATCTTGATACTGACGAGGGTAATGCAGCAGGATGCGGACCTGATGCTGTATGTACAATTATCAAATAGCTCAGTGAAGAAGCGCATGGGTAAGTAAATATCCCAAATAAGGTGGCGGCCATTGGCCGCCCTATTGTTATATAGTGATTCCCCGTCAAAAAGTAAGTTTAGCATCTCTCTCTAAAGCTGTCGTATTTGGAATACAGCTTTGCAAAGAATGTGTCTTGAAATGCAAATATGGCGCACATGATGTTAAGTTCTAACTGCGGTGGTATCGATGCTTGCCCTTGCCGTAATGAGCGCATAGGATATAAAAAAGGAGAATCAGCATGGAAAAAAGTAAATGGGTTTCGTTCTTCCTTTGTTTATTCTTGGGGTACTTTGGAGCTCACAAGTTCTACGAAGGAAGGATTTTGCTCGGGATTGTGTACATATGCACACTTGGCTTTTGCGGAATTGGCATTGTGATTGACCTGATTATCTTGCTATTCAAGCCAAACCCGTATTATCCATAGGATAGATTGAGATCTCCCCTGACCCATTTGGGTTGGGGGATGTTTTGGAAGGAACAGCATGAGGCTGATTTTTTGTAATCAGGTATCCTTTAGCTTTGTCGTATCCCTCTCCCTGAACTTCTTTCAAAGCTTCGCTCATTCGAAAAGAATTCATTTCATCAGCCAAAATTCTTAACTATCGTATTTGTAACAGAAGAAATAATTTCGGGGTATTCAATGTCTTCCACGAAATAGTTTCAGTCTCTGAACATGTCACAACGTTATTACATTTCTTCGCTTTGTACAAGATTTCTAAGCTCTGTCTCAACTCTTTAATTCAAGAATATTGTAAACTTCAAAAGAAATAGGCCTAAGCTTAGGTGCCCTTAACGCGAAATAATCACCAAGCTACAGGCAATTTGAATTTTGCATAGGGTGCGAACAGTAACTTACATCCCACACCTAAGGTAGTGGGTTTTACGCTCTAACTTATAAAACAGCGATTTATCATCTGCCATCCGGTATTGCAGGCTTTACATATACTGTCCTGTTGTTAGTGAATATGACCATGCCCGGTTTGGCGCCGCTTGGTTTTTTGACATATTTAACAGGTACATAATCTACAGGCACCTGCTCTGAATTTCTTGCCTTGCTGTGATATGCGGCAATAGCTGCAGCCTCAAATATGGTCTTTTCATCCATTTCTTTGCCTTGTGTGAATACAATGACGTGGGAGCCGGGGATATCTTTGGTATGAAGCCATAAATCGGTTTTTCCGGCCATCTTTAATGTTAATGTATCATTTTCGATATTGTTTCGTCCTACGAGTATTTTGAAGCCTTCTGAGGATATATATTCGACAGGAGAGGACTTTTGTTTCTTTTGTACAGGGTTGTTTTTTCTTCGCTTGAGATATCCTTCAGCTGTAAGCTCTGTGCGCAGAGCTTCTATTGTATCTGCGCTGTCGGCGTTCTCTATATATGAAAGCACTGATTCAAGGTACTGTATGTCGCAATCATTTTCTTCTATCTGCAGAGATTTTTCCTTGATTGCAGTTTTTGATTTACCATATTTTTTGAAATACATTTGTGCATTTTTTGATGGCGAATATCTGATATCAAGAGGTATGGTTACAGTAGTATTATCATAATAATTATCTACAGTAACACTTCTGTCACCTGTTTTACATCTGTGAAGATTTGCAGTCAGCAGCTCACCATAAAGCCTTAGCTCTTCAGAATTTTCGGCCTTGAGCAGATCCTCTGACAGCCTTTGCTTTTTTAGGTAGAGTTTTTTGAGCTTCTGTTCGACTGCTTTCAGGAGATCATTACCTTTTTGCCTGATCCTGTTTGAAGATGCTCTGTGAGAAAAATAGTACTCGGCTGTCTCGCTTACTGTAGTGAAATTCACCTTATTAAGGTTGTTTTCGTAGGCTCTTAGAGGGAATGCCGAAAACTCCATGGGAGAGCCGTCTTCTTTGAGATATACGCAAGGCGAGAAGTCGCCTGATTCAAGTCTTTGCCTGATATTTTCGAGGTTTTCATATACATTGCCTTCAAGCTCATCGGCAATAGAAGGGCTGATGCCGCCGATACAGTCAATGAGACGCCTGTCTTCAAATGATGATACGTCCTCTGCTGCAACATCTTTGAAAGGGACCTTGTCCTGCAGAGGAGGGTACTGATATATCATACCCGGGAGCAGCTGCCTTACCCTGCTGGTATCAATTGAAATTCTTTTGATGCTGTCTAATATTTTGCCGCTACCCTCATCGACAAGGGATATGTTGCTGTGTTTGCCCATAATTTCGATGACCAGTTTTTTGTTGACATTAAAGCCAAGCTCGTCCATGGTTTCTATATATATTTCGGCTATTCTTTCAGAGCCGACCTGTTTTACATTTGTGATCCTGCCGCTTTGCAGATGCTTTCGGAGCAGCATGCAAAAAGCCGACGGGTTTGCAGGATTGCTGTAGCCTTCAGATGATATGTATATCCCTGCATGATTGCCCGAGGAGGACATATACAGTTTCAGCTTGCCCGATTTTGTATGTATATTAAATACCAGTTCCTCTGTCTCTGGCTGATATATTTTTTCGATTTTTCCTCCCTGCAGCATATGATTGAGCTCATAAGCTACTGCAGCAGTCATTATTCCATCAAATGCCATTGATAAATCTCCTGTTTTGTGTGATACAGATATTGTACCACATGAGAGTATTATGTGATATAATATTTTAGTTATCATTAATTAAATGACATGGAGGACGATTGAATGATAAAAAGCATGACAGGCTTTGGCAGAGGAGAATACTCTGACGGCAAGAGAAATATAACGGTTGAAATAAGGACAGTAAATCACAGGTACAGTGATATTTCTGTAAGGATGCCAAGGAGATATACATTTGCTGAGGAAAAGATAAAAGCCGCTATCAAGGAAACTGTAAACAGAGGCAAGATGGATGTATCAGTAATAGTCGAAAACCTGACTGAGGATGATGTTACAGTCAAGCTCAATCTCCCGGTTGCAAAGCAGTACTATAACAATCTCAGACAGCTGGGAAGCGAATTTGATGTGACAGGCGACATATCGCTGCAGTTTCTTGCAACACTTCCAGATGTGATGAAGGCTGCACCTGATATTGAAGACGAAGACGAAATATCAGCCTCTCTTATAGCTTCAGTTAAGGCGGCAGTTTTGAATCTTGACAAAATGAGATGTATAGAAGGAGAAAAACTTGCAGAGGACCTGGTGATGAGAGGACGTCTCATTGGAAGTATGGTTTGTGAAATAGAAAAATACGCTCCACAGGTTGCCGAAGGGTATACTGCAAGACTCAAAGAAAAAATAACCGACCTCATAGGTAACTCCGCGTCATTTCCTGAGGATAGAATTCTTGCAGAGGCGGCTATATTTGCAGACAAAAGCAATATTACAGAAGAAATAGTCAGATTAAAAAGCCATCTTGTACAGCTTGAAAATATAATTTCAGGGGGCAAGGGTGAAGCTGTAGGTAAGAAACTTGATTTTCTGGTACAGGAAATGAACAGAGAAGCAAATACCATAGGCTCAAAAGCCAATTTTCTTGATATAACCAACACAGTGCTTGACATTAAGAGCGAAATCGAAAAAATCAGAGAACAGGTACAGAATATAGAATAATGCTTAAGTTTAATGACAACAACGAAGTGATACAGGAGCAGGGATACAGAGCTGTTCTTGTGGGCCTTGAGCTTAATAAAGATATATCATATTCAATGGAGGAGCTTGCAGGACTTGCACAGGCTGCAAATGTCGAGGTTGCAGGAGAAATGATTCAGCACCTTGAAAGGCCAAATAAAGCTACGTTTATAGGCAGTGGCAAGGTTGATGAGCTGGCTGTTTTGTGTGAAAATATGGATATTGATACTGTCATATTCAACAATGAACTTTCGGGTATACAGCTTAGAAATCTTGAAGATGCCCTGGGTGTGCGTGTAATCGACAGAACTATACTCATACTTGATATATTTGCAGACAGGGCTTTATCAAAAGAAGGCAAGCTTCAGGTGGAATATGCTCAGCTTGCATACAGGATGCCAAGACTTGCAGGTTTTGGTAAGGCTTTGTCAAGGCAGGCCGGAGGCATAGGAACCAGAGGCCCTGGGGAGAAAAAACTCGAAACAGACAGAAGACATATCCAAAAAAGGATGGATGATATTCGTGCAGAGCTCAAAAAAGCAAAAGCTGTGAGGGCTACGCAGCGTGGCAAACGGGAGAAATCTGATTTGCCTGTAGTTGCACTGGTAGGATATACAAACTCCGGCAAATCAGCTCTTATGAACAGATTGCTTGGCGATATGGACAGGGAAGACAAATCTGTATTCGAAAAAGATATGCTCTTTGCAACCCTTGATACATCGCACCGCAAAATATCATTTGATACAAATCAGGAATTTATCCTTATAGACACGGTAGGCTTTGTAAGTGATCTGCCTCATTCCCTTGTAGAGTCGTTCAAATCCACTCTCGAAGAAGTGAAATTTGCAGATCTGCTTATCCATGTTGTAGACAGCTCATATGAAAATTGTGATTTTCATATTGAAGTTACAAATCAGGTTCTGAAAGAAATCGGCGCAGGTGACAAAGAAAAAATAATAGTATACAACAAATGCGATATAGCCGATACAGAGCCTGTATGTGGACAAAATTGTGAGTGGCTATGGGTTTCAGCCAAAAGAGGAGATAATGTAGGCGAGCTGACAGAGCTTATAAAAACAAAGATTTTTTCAGACAGAATAAGAGCAAAAATGCTGATACCTTTTGACAGGGGAGATGTGGTTTCATATCTATGCGGCAAAGCAACTGTTTTTTCGATGGATTATACCGAAAAAGGTACAGTGCTTGATGCGGAGATGTCAAAAGAAGATTATGGCAGGTATAGGATATATGATACTTTATAAGACGGTGGCAAAGGAAGCACAGGTAGAGCAGGTTATAGAAAAATCAAAATTCATAACTCATGTAAGACCGGTAAAAAGCAAAGAGGAAGCAGAGGAGTTTTTCTCTGAAATCAAAAAAAAATACAAAGACGCAACGCATAATGTTCCGGCTATGGTAATAGGTGATAAATTTCAGGTGCAGTGGGCAAGTGATGACGGAGAACCTCAGGGCACATCCGGTGCGCCGATTGTTCAGATGCTCGTTAATGAGGGAATTACCAATGTAGCGCTTGTAGTGACAAGATATTTTGGTGGGATCAAGCTTGGTACAGGAGGACTTGTCAGGGCATATACATCGAGTGCAAGGCTTGGGATTGATGCTGCATCTTTGTGTGGAGTTGCGCAAATGTCGGTTATGAATATAAAAATGGAATATTCTTTTTTGAAAAAGATGCAGAATTTATCTGAGCAGGGTCTGTTTAAAATCGAAAATATTATTTATGAAGACAGGATTACACTTTCTGTATGCTGCGAAAAGGATAAAACAGAAGACACGAGATTGCTTATTGCCAATATGACAAGTGGAAATTTTGAAGTTGTTTTTGAAGGAGATGAGCTTGTAAACGTTGAAATTTAAGCGTTTTTGTGGGATTTGAGCCTGCGCGAAAAAGTAAATATTTTTTGTTAAAAATTCATTGACACCAGGGTAGGGTTATGGTAAGATAATGAAGTCGCTCGACGAGAGGACAAAACAAAACAAGCAAATAAAATCTTATACAAAAGTAAAAAAACACTTGACATAAGTACTCAGATGCTGTATAGTTAATAACTGTGTCGAGCAGATAAAGCTTCGGGCGTATAGCTCAGCTGGGAGAGCACCTGCCTTACAAGCAGGGGGTCATAGGTTCGAGCCCTATTACGCCCACCAATTGCGGCCTGGTAGTTCAGTTGGTTAGAATGCCAGCCTGTCACGCTGGAGGTCGACGGTTCGAGCCCGTTCCAGGTCGCCAACTTTTTTATAATTCACTGTAAGAAGGTTATACTAGCTTTATGGTGGGTATAGTCAAGTGGTTAAGACAGCGGGTTGTGGCTCCGTTATGCGTGGGTTCGAATCCCACTATCCACCCCATTTAATTAAATAGTTTTATAGTCGTTGGGGTATCGCCAAGCGGTAAGGCAATGGATTCTGATTCCATCATGCGCAGGTTCGAATCCTGCTACCCTAGCCAACTATGGCGACATAGCCAAGTGGTAAGGCAGAGGTCTGCAAAACCTTTATTCCCCGGTTCAAATCCGGGTGTCGCCTCCAAAATTTTGAAAAGAACGTTGAGCTTTCAGCGCTCTTTTTTATTTTAGCTACAGAGTATTATATAATGTAAGGAAAATATGAATGATATGAATACATATATAATTGAGCAGATTACAAGCTTAAGACATGTACTGCACGCATGTGGAGAGATCTCCGGGCAGGAGAAGCAAACAAAAGAGGTTCTGCAACGTTTTTTACAAGAGTATACCAGTTTGGAAATTCTGGATTGTGGCGAGGGATTTTATGCAGCACATAGAGAAGGTACAGGCAATGGAATAGCCTTTCGTGCAGACTATGATGCATTGGCTCTTCCGGGCGGTGGTGCTGCTCATCTTTGCGGCCATGACGGTCACGCAGCAGTACTTTGCGGTCTGGCACTTATGATAGAAGGAAAAGCTGTAGGCAGAGATGTATTCCTTTTGTTTCAGCCCGCCGAGGAAACTGGAGCAGGTGCCATGCCATGCACAGAACTATTCCAAAAAGAAGATATTACAGAAATTTACGGTGCACATAATCTCCCCGGATTTACGTTTGGACAGGCATATACCAAAACAGGAACATTTGCCTGCGGGTCAGTGGGGATGATAGTGAAATTTCATGGAAAGCCGACACATGCGGCTTATCCTGAAAACGGTCTTTCGCCAGCTCATGCAGTTGGAGAGCTTTTGGCATATGTATCGCGGCCAGCAATATCAGACAATTATACGGGCATGGTGCTTTGCACAGTCATTGGAGCGCATATGGGAGAAAAAGCCTTTGGCGCAGCTGCTGCGGATGCAGAAGTCTGGCTTACTGTCCGCAGTGAACATGGAAGCGATCTGAAGCTTTTGAGAAAATCAATTATGAGGATTGCAAGGAATCTGGCAGAAGCAGATGGGCTTGAATTTGAAATAGAGGAAATGGATGCTTTCCCGGCTACAGAAAACGATCCTGATTGTGTAAACAAGGTTATAGAAAGATGCAATGGCAAGACACTAATGACACCAATGCGCTGGAGTGAGGATTTCGGTCATTATCTTATGAAATGCAAAGGGGCTTTCTTTGGAATCGGAGCTGGTGAGGATTGCCCGGCACTTCATACAGATAATTACGAATATCCCGATGAGCTTTTAGGACCGTCGATGCAGATTTTTTACAAGCTTATCTGATGTTATGTCACAGAAGTTTTGTATTGAAACAAACTCAAGATATGATACAATAAAGGCATAGAGTAATTTACAGGGCTTTTGGATAAGATGAATTCAATGTGAATATTTTCTATGGAGACGATATGAATAGCAATGAAGACAGACAAAATGCAGCTAAAGATATGCATGCAAATCAGGAAAGCAAGATAAAAGAATTTCTAAATGCCTCAGGTGCATATACAATTGATGATATACTTGCAGATTTGGGCGGATTTTACGAGGCCGACAGAGCGTATATATTTCGAATTGATGAGGTAAAGGGTTTAGTTATTAATACGCATGAGTGGTGCAACAAAGGAGTAGAGCCAGAGATTGATAATCTTCAGGACATACCCCTTGAAGGATTAGAGGGCCTTTTTGATTTTCTCAGAAACGGCAGATATATGTTAAATGACATTGACAAAGAATTAAGCGGCGATGATGTCCTGTACCAGATACTTGCACCGCAAAACATACAAAGTATCATACTTGAACCTGTTATAATAAAAAACAAATTAGCAGGCTGCATAGGAGTAGATAATCCAAGAGCAAATACTGGAATGAGCCTGGTACAGTCTGTATTTTCGAATGTTATCAGTACCAAGCTTGAGATTAATGCAAGCAATCGTGAAAAAGAAGAATCAAACATTGTATTAAGTAGGCTGTGTGAGCAGTTCGTAACGTTATACTATGTGGATTTCACTATCGATTACATGCATACATACAAAACAAACAGTGATTATGTTGTTAAATATGGTACAACTCGTTATTATTCAAAAGATATGAGATACTATGTAGAGCATGACGTAGCAAGCAAGGACAGGGAGCGTATGCGTCGCATTACAGATCCTGCATATATCATGAAACGCTTTGAAACAGAGGAGTCTTTTGAAGAGGGCTTTGAGGATGCGTCTTTTGGAGATATACGTTATTGTAAATTTCGCTTCATTAAGGCCAATGACAGCGGCACATGTGCAGTTATCTGTGGCTCTGATGTAACAACTCAAAAAAAAGAAGAAGAGCGCAAAAAAGCAGAGCTTGAAACTATGCAGATTATTGTCGAATCTTCCGAAATGGGCACCTGGCGTATAGAACTTGTTGAAGCCAAGGCACCGCGCATGCTTGCAGATGAATATATGTTAGGACTTTTGGGGCTTGAAGGCAGAACCGATATGACGCCGGAAGAGGTCTATAATGCATGGTTTGACAATATCAAGCCGGAGGCGGTGCAGTCTGTACTTGACAGTGTTGAGCGTATGAAAACAGGAAAAGATGAGAATACATATCTTTGGATACATCCGACACTTGGAGAACGATATGTGCGCTGTGGAGGCACATCCAGAAAAATACCGGGCGGATATCTCATGCGCGGATACCATTATGATGTAGATGATATAGTAAGAGAGCAGATTAAACAGGAAGAGGCGCTCAAGGACGCACTGAATGCAGCAGAGCATGCAAATCGTGCCAAATCGACATTCCTGAACAATATGTCCCATGATATCCGTACACCAATGAATGCTATTATCGGATTTACGTCGCTGGCACAGGCTCATATTGATGATTTGAATCAGGTGCAGGATTATCTTAGTAAAATAAGTACATCAAGTGCACATCTGTTGAGCCTTATCAATGATATTCTTGATATGAGTCGTATAGAGAGCGGTACAGTTATGCTTGACGAAAAACCCGTTCATATTCCTGAACTGCTTCATAACCTGTGTACTATGATTCAGGGCCTTATAAGCTCCAAGAATCTGAATCTTTTTGTTGACGCTCAGGACGTAGTACATGAAGATGTTATTACTGACAAGCTCCGACTGAATCAGGTGCTGCTTAATATCGTAAGCAATGCTATTAAATTCACACAGCCGGGCGGTGATGTTGTTGTTCGTCTTATCGAAAAACCTTGCAGACTGAAAGATTATGCAAGATATGAATTTTCTGTGAAGGATAATGGTATCGGCATGTCACAGAATTTTATCAAGCATATATTTGACACCTTTACCAGAGAACAAAGCTCTACAGTCAGTGGCATTCAGGGTACAGGGCTTGGTATGGCCATCACCAAAAACATAGTTGATATGATGGGCGGCGAGATAACTGTAGAGAGCGAGGAAGGCAAAGGGTCTTTGTTTACAGTGACACTTGACCTGGTATATATAGATGAATCTGATAAAAATGATCAGATATCATCACTTAATAATGCAAGAGTGCTAATTATCGATGATGATGAGAATACATGCAATAGTGTCAGCAGGATGCTGCAGGATGCAAATATGCGCTCAGAGTGGGTAATGTCCGGAAAAGAGGCTGTTATCCGTGCACAGGCTGCAATGGATATGAAAGATGAATACAAAGCATATATCATAGACTATATTATGCCGGATGTTAATGGTATTGAAGCCGTTCGCGAAATCCGTAAAATTGTCGGTGGACATGTGCCTGTTATCATGCTGACTGCTTATGACTGGATGGATTTTGAACGTGAAGCAAGACAGGCCGGCGTTACAGCATTTGTTTCCAAGCCAGTTTTCATGTCAGAGCTTATGGCTGTATTGACACAGCCTGAAGTCAGTAAAAATATTGTTAAAGAAAACAAAAAAACTTATGATTATAGCGGCAGGAGGATTCTTCTTGCCGAGGACAACGAATTAAACAGAGAAATTGCAACTGCAATCCTGCAGGAAACAGGAATGACAGTAGATACTGTAGATGACGGAGATGTGGCTGTTTGCGTTATCAACGAAGCACCGGCAGATAAGTATGATCTTGTTATGATGGATATTCAAATGCCAAAGATGGATGGATATACAGCTACCAGGGAAATAAGGACCTTGCCGGACAACAAAAAAGCAAACATTCCGATTGTAGCAATGACAGCTAATGTCTTTGAGGAAGATAAACAAAAAGCATATAAGTCAGGCATGAACGGACATATTATCAAACCTATCAGTCTCGAAGAGATTGCAAAGGTGCTTGATGAGATATTTGCAGACAAGCAGTAAACTATAAATTATGAGGGCCTTTTCCTGCCAGGGGATGAGGCTTTCGTTGTATATTTAAGAAGATGCGAGAGGAGGCTTTTGGATATGAAGATTTGCGTATATTGTTCATCTTATGATGAACTCGAAAGTAAATATTATGAAGAAGGTAAGTGCTTTGGTGCCGAAATGGCGAAGAGAGGACACAGCCTAGTGTATGGGGGATACTGCAAAGGCATTATGGCTGCTGTTGCAGAGGGCGTACATGAAAATGGCGGAGAGATTACTGCAGTTGTGCCTAAGGTATTTGACAGACCGGGTTTTACCTATGAGGGCTGCACCAGAGTTATCAAAACTCCTGACATGAACAGCCGCAAAAAAACAATGGAGGCAGAGGCTGACGCCATAGCGGTGCTCCCTGGAGGCATAGGAACAATGGATGAGTTCTTTGAGGCTATTGTTCTTAAAAATCTTGGAGAGCTCAACAAACCTATAGGCATATTGAATACAAGTGGATGCTATAATCTGCTTGAGCAGCTGTTGGATAAGAATGTAGAAGAAGGTTTTTTGAGTAAATATACCAGAAATTACGCAAAGTTTTACACTGATGCATCAGCAATGCTTGATGATTTTGAAGAAGAGTCCGGACTTTATGACTATCCGTTTATACCTTTGTGGGATGAGGCTTCGGAAGTTCTCATACTTGGCAGTTATCCTTCAGTAAAATCAAGAGAGACGAGATTTTTTTACGGGCACCCGCAAAACAGGTTCTGGAAAACACTTGCTGGCGTGTTTGGTGATGAGGTGCCTCAGGATATTGAGCAAAAAAAAGAATTTCTTCGCAGGCATCATATTGCCCTGTGGGATGTTTTGGCATCATGTGATATCACAGGCAGTCAGGACAGCAGCATCAGGAATGAAGTGCCTACGGATCTTAGTATCATTCTTGATAATGCCGATATACGCAAAATATTCATAAATGGCAGGACAGCCGAGAAATATTACAAAAAATACACAGAAAGAACTACGAATATATCGGTTGAAGTTCTGCCGTCAACATCACCTGCCAATGCTGCATGGTCACTGCCTCGGTTGATAGAGGCATGGAGCATTGTTAATGATAAAGTATGAAATCAAATTTGATATACAATTCGAGGGAGGAAGAAAAATGAAGAGAAAAATCTTGAGTTTAATTACAGCTGCTGCAGTGGTGCTGGGCATCATGACCCCATGGGGCAGCTTTGCATACGCTGATGAAGTGCAGATGCCGGCAACTTCCGAGCAGGAGATAACAACAGGCTGGATAAATGAAAATGGCAAAACATATTATGCTGACAATACAGGTGCATATGTTACAGGCTGGCAGGATATAGGCGGAAATAGATATTATTTCAGTCCGAAAACTTCTGCAATGTATACGGGCTTTCACAAAATATCGGGAAGCAAATACTATTTTGGTAAAACCACAGGAAAAATGTACAAGGGCTTTGCTAAAATCTCAGGCAGGAAATATTACTTTGGCAAAACAGGCGGCAAAATGTATACAGGCATGCACAAAATAAAGGGAAATGTATATACATTTGATGATGACGGAGTGCTTGTAAGGACTGTATACGGCAACAAAAAAGCCATAGCCCTTACATATGATGACGGTCCTTCGGCTAATACAGACACGATTTTAGACACACTTGAGAAATATAACGGACTTGCCACTTTCTTTGTAGTGGGAAACAGAGCTTCATCGTTTAAGAAGCAGATAAAAAGAGCTTACAATATGGGTTGTCAGATTGGAAATCACTCGTGGAATCATGGTTGGTACGGCCAGATGAGTTCATCGCAGATTGCATCGCAGATTTCAAGATGCAACAGTGCAGTCAAAAAACAGACAGGAGAAGCGCCTGCCATATGCAGAACTCCGGGAGGAGATCAGTCATCCCATGTTAAAAGCTCGGTGGGGATGCCGATAATATTGTGGTCAATAGATACAAGAGATTGGGAAACCCAGAATTCTTCAAAGACCTATAATTCCGTTATAAATGGAGCCTATGACGGTGCAATTGCTCTGATGCATGATCTTTACAAGCCAACGGCAGATGCATCAAAGCGCATAATACCGCAGCTTGTATCGCAGGGATATCAGCTTGTGACGATTGAGGAATTAAGACTTCTAAAGGGATATAAGCTGAAGCCTGGCAGGGTATATACGAGCTTCAGGTGAAATCGATAAGGATAATAAGAGCGGCCAATGGCCGCTTTTTATCAATATTTTTTGAGCATATCTATTGCAGGATTTACATTGTAGAATTCTTTGAGCTTCTTATATTCATCGGCAGCTTTCTGCTGAAGTTTTTTGTAAGGCATGCTTTTTACGGCCTTAATCATTATATTTTTGGATGTGTGTTCAAGAGGTGTGAATTCTATCATTGATACCTTGTAGCCCATTTCCTCCAGCTTGAGTCCTCTGAGAGCATCTGTCAGAAGCTCTGTGAATTTATCTTTGATAATTCCGTATTTGAGCATAGGCTGATGCAGGTCGTTTTTTATTTGTGAAAACAGCTCATGCTGGCAGCATGGAACGGAAAGTATTACCTTGGTGTTCCAGTTTACGGCATTGATAAGTGCGTAATCTGTGGCGGTGTCGCAGGCGTGAAGAGTAACTACCATGTCTGCATTATCGCTGGTATAATCTGCAATATCTCCCATCAGAAATGTCAGGTTGGTATAGCCAAGCTCATTGGCTGTTTTGCTGCAGAAATCGATAACGTCTTTTTTGAGATCAAGTCCTACAATGCAGACATCGCGCCCTTTAATTATGTGCAAATAGTGGTAAAGGGCAAAGGTAAGATAGGATTTGCCACAGCCGAAGTCTATAATTCTGATGGTTTTATCTGACGGAAGAGCGGCATAGGAATCCTCGACTATTTCAAGGAATCTGTTTATCTGGCGGAATTTATGATAATGCTTTGGTTTGACGCTTCCGTCTTTGTTCATAACCCCCAGTCTGACAAGGAAATCGCAGGGTGTGCCTTCGGGGATCAGATAGTTCTTGTCTCTGTTGTGTGAAAGCTCTGCAGTCTTTGCTTCTGTCTTTCTGAGAGTGATTCTCGGATTATCTGCTTTTGAAGCAAGTACCTGCACTTCTCCTGATGTCGTGAATATGTTAAGCTGTTTGAAATCGTCAAGCAGCGACATTGCAAAGCTTAGTATATTATCCTCGTTAAGATTTAGGTGTGTGACTTTTTTGTCGTAGCTGTATTCTGCCTGATAGCTGTATTCGTTTTTTATAACTACAGGTTTAATGGTTATTTTGGTATATTCAAGAGATTTTTTGCGCCTGTTTCCTGCAATCATTTTGATAAGTGCTCTGGTTTTAAATATATCATTTAGTGTTTTTTCAAGTGTCATCTGTTACCTCCCTTGTTTAGGATGATTATGTTCTTCATCTCTTTGTCGGGGAATATGAGTCCAAGTATATTCCTGCGAAGATTAGCATCCTCCATTGCCTTTGCAAACATTAATTGCCTGCCATACAAAACTTCAACAGGATGTTCTATCAGTGTTCAAACAAATATGAGGCTATATCTTTAGAGCAGGTATAGCTGTTTGCAGGTATGCATGGATTTATCGCAATCAGTGGAACTTCACGCTCATAAAGAGAGCCGTGTGTGCGGGAGTTTTGTGTATATATGATATCTCCTTCACATTAGCCAAAAGCACTGCTCATATTTGTAAGAAGCACGTAATCACCTATTTGCTCCTGCGGCAGGTGATACAGCTTTGCGGCATCTGCTGCTGTAAGTATCTGTTCAAGATATGGCTGTTTCTTTGCAAAGCTGAAAAACGCTTCTGACTGGGTCTTGTCCCTGAGAAATACATATAGCATGCCACCCTCCTGATAAATATGGTTTTCAATATATCTGTCTTTCAGCGATGGCAGACAGTAAACATCGAAGCCGGCTTTAGAGGCTACAGTCTGGAAATTTATAATCTGTGTTTTCTGATTCATAAATAAAATCCTTTCGTTTGTCATAGGCGGAAACCCACTTCCCTTGGGAGGTGGGAGGAGCCTTGTGAATTTGTAACCATTAACCTTGGCTTTCGATGTATTTTTGTATAATTGCTGTTG